>JBOGGR010000502.1:0-3936 GCA_050744025.1 Acidimicrobiales bacterium | reverse complement strand
CCCCGGCGCCGGTCCCGAGCCCGCCAACCCCGGCGCCGGTCCCGAGCCCGCCAACCCCGGCGCCGGTCCCGAGCCCGCCAACCCCGGCCACGAGCGCCACCACCTCGCCGGTGGGGCCGCCGAAGGTGGGCCCCACCTCGGCCGCGTCAACAGCGGCCAGGCGCCCGGCCGTGCCGGCCCCCAGGTACACGAGCCGGCCCCCCCTGGCCAGGCGGTCGGCTATGGCGTCGACGGCGGCGGCGATGGCGGGAGCAGCCGCGGCCACCGCCTCGGGCACCCTGGCGTCCTCGGCCCCGACCAGGCGGACCAGCTCCAGCGTCGGCCTCAGGTCGATGTCGGCCAGCTCTGGCCGCCACCCCTCCGTGGTCAGCTCCTCGAGCCCCCCGTCCATGCCTGCTCCGAGCTCCCTCGACCAGCCGGTCCCGGCGCGCCGCCCCCGGGGCGGGCCCGCCGGCCGCCCCAGGCTACGCAGCCAGGGGCGGCCGGTCCACGCGGCCCGGCCCCAGTCCCGGCCGCCCCAGTCCCGGCCGCCCCAGCACCTGCCACCGCCCCCCCAACGTAGGGAAAGGACCCGCCCGTGCCCATCATCTCGGCGCCTCGCCTGCTGGTCGACGACGCCCTGGCCGGCCCCGGCGCCGTCCGCATCGAGGGCGACCGGATAGTGGAGGTGCTGGCGGGGGCCCCTCCCCCCGGCCCCGACCACCTGGCCCTCTCCGGCGGGATCCTGTCACCCGGGCTCGTCGACCTCCAGGTGAACGGCGCGTTCGGCGTCGACCTGGTGCGGGCGTCGGCAGAGGAGTGGAGGGCCGTGTCCGAGCGGCTGCCGGCCACCGGCGTGACGGCGTTCCAGCCCACGTACATCACCGCCCCCCTCGCCACCCTGCTCGACGGGCTGCGACGGACTCCCTCGCCCGCCGAGCTGGAGCAGGGCGGGGGGGCCCGGATCCTGGGGGTCCACCTGGAAGGCCCCTTCCTGTCCCCCATGCGGGCCGGCGTCCACGACCCGGCCCACATGCGCCTCCCGGCGCCCGACCTGGTCGAGGACCTCGTCGGGGCGGCTGCTGGCGGCCTCACCATGGTCACGCTCGCCCCCGAGCTCCCAGGGGCCCTCGCCGCGATCCGGCGCCTGGCGGCGGCGGGGGTTCGGGTGTCGGTCGGGCACTCGGACGCCACCGCCGCCCAGGTCCGGGCCGCTGCTGACGCCGGGGCGACGATGGTCACCCACGTGTTCAACGCCCAACGGGGCCTCGGTCACCGGGAGCCTGGCGTCGCCGGCCAGGGGCTGGCGGACCCCCGTCTCGTGGTCGGCCTCATCGCCGACCTGAGGCACGTCGCCCCCCAGGTGTGCGCCATCGTCATGCAGGCGGCGCCGGGGCGCGTGGCGCTCGTCACCGACGCCATCGCGGCAGCCGGGATGCCCCCCGGGCGCTACGAGCTGGGTGGCATCCAGGTCGAGGTGGGCCCCGGGGACGCCCTGCCGCGCCGGCTCGACGGCACGATCGCCGGGTCGAGCCTGTCCCTGGACCGGGCCGTGCGCAACGTCGCCGGCCTGGGGACCGGGCTGGCCGGGGCCCTGGTGGCCGCCTCCCGGGTCCCGGCCGACGCCCTCGGTCGTAAGGACCTGGGCCGCCTCGCCCCCGGCGCCAGGGCCGACCTCGTGTGGTGGAGCGACGAGCTGTCCCCCCTCTGCACCTGGGTCGGCGGCAGGGTGGCCCAGGGTGCCGAGGCGGTGGCCGGCGTCCCCGCTTGACCGGTGGTATGGACCAGTTGGCCACACAGCCCGTATCGTTCGGCCTCGTGACGGCGGATGGGGACAATGGCCCCCGCGTGCCCAAGTACTACCAGCTGAAGCAGGAGCTGCTCGAGCGCATCGAGTCGCTCGCGCCCGGGAGCGTGCTGCCCCCGGAGCGGTCGCTCAGCACCGAGTACGCCACGTCCCGGACGACCGTCCGCCAGGCCCTGCAGGAGCTCGTGGTGGAAGGGCGCCTCCAGCGGGTCCAGGGGAGCGGCACGTATGTGGCCAGGCCGAAGCTGGCCCTGGCCCTCCAGCTCACCAGCTACTCGGAGGACATGCGGGCCCAGGGGCTGGAGCCGAGCTCACGGCTCCTGCACCTCGGGGAGGTCGCCGCCGACGCCGAGCTCGCGGAGCGCTTGGCCGTCCCCGCCGGGGCCCGGGTGGTGCGCATAGAGCGCCTCCGGATGGCGGACGGGGACCCGATGGCGATCGAGGCCACCCACCTGCCTGCCAGGCGCTTCCCCCGCCTGCGCCAGCACCTCCGCCAGATGGACTCGCTCTACGCCACCCTGGACCGGGTCTACGGTGTGCGCCTCTCCGAGGCCGAGGAGACGATAGAGACGGTGCTGGCGGGGCCGCACGAGGCCGAGATCCTCGGGACCGACGTCGGGGTCCCCCTGCTGATGCTCTCCCGGCACAGCTGGGACGGCGGCGGCCGTCCCGTCGAGTACGTCCGCTCGGTGTACCGGGGCGACCGGTACAAGTTCGTGGCCCGGATCGAGCGCCCGGGGCAGGGCCCGGGAGAGGGTGCAAGACGGAACAGCGGGACGCTTCGGGCGGGCGGGGCAGAGCCCGGCGCCGGGACGGGGCAGGGCGCCGGGACGGGGCGGGTCAGCGGGACGGGGCGGGTCAGCGGGACGGGGCGGGTCATCGGGCAGGGCGCCGGGACGGGGCAGGTCAGCGGGACAGGGCCGGGTCGTCCGGCTGCCGCCCGTCCGTCGGGCCGGCCCAGGCCCGCCGCCGGCGACCCCGGCCAGCCTCCTCGGCCAGGCGCTCCAGCTCCTCTGCCCGGCGACGACGGGAGGCTCCCGGCTCCAGCCGGAGGGAGAGGTAGGCCAGGGCCCCGACCGGGATCGGCAGCCAGAAGTTCACCAGCCGGTACGAGATGACGCCGAGGATGACGATCCCCCGGGTCGACCCGAACGCCACGAGGATCGGGATGAGCACACCCTCGACGATGCCGAGCCCCCCCGGCGTCAGGGGGAGGGCGGCGAGGACGTTGGCAAGCCCGTAGGCCACCAGCAGGGCCACCGGCCCGGTGGCGTGGTGGAAGGCCAGGAGGAACACCCAGAGGGAGGCGGCATCGAGGAGCCAGTTGGCCGCCGCCCAGCACACCGCCCGCAGCAGCAGCCGCCGGTCGCTGCCGAGCTCCCGGAGGCGGGCAGCCAGCCGCCGGACGACGGTGGTGACGGCCTCCTCCTGGACGTAGGGCACGCGGGCGGCCAGGGTCCGCAGGATGCGGGTGGCGTGCTCCTCGCCCCGGGTCAGCAGCAGGACCAGGGCGGCGAACGCTGCGAAGAGGAGGACCCCGACCAGGGCCGCCGTGGCGTAGAGGGGGTTGAAGCCCTGGAGCGGGATGGAGACGATGAGGGCCAGCCAGAGGATCACGTTCAGGACCACGGCCGAGCCGATCCCCTGGGTCGCCACTCCGAACCCGGCATCGGTGCCCTTCACCCCCGCCTCCGTGAGCAGGCGGTAGCCGACGCCCGTCCCACCGGCCGTCCCCCCGGGGAGCACGTGGCTGACGGCCAGGCTGGACAGGTCGATGCGCAGGAGCCGGGGCAGCGACGGCGAGCCGCGCGGCAGCACCGCCCTCGTGAGCGCGGCGTAGGCCACGAGGGCTGCCGCCTCCAGGACGACGCCGAGGAGCGCGTACCACAGGTTGATGCTGCTGATCAGGTGGAGGTCCTTGTGGGCTCCCGCCAGCTGGGGCAGCACCAGGTACTCGACGACCAGAGCGACGAGGAACCCAGCGACGCCGCGCCGGAGAGACTTCTTGAGGAGGGTCCGGTGACGGTGGTGGAGGCGGAGGTCCCAGCGCCACCACGGATCCCGAGCCGGCGGCGCCTCGGGGACGGCCGGCGCTGGGCGCGCCTCGGAGACGGCCGGCGCCTGGGGGTCAGCCGGCGCCGCTCCTCGGG
>JBOGGR010000501.1:0-4465 GCA_050744025.1 Acidimicrobiales bacterium | reverse complement strand
CCCGGTATCCTCGGCCCGGTGTCGGACCAGCTGGTCATCCGGGGGGCCCGTGAGCACAACCTGCGGAACCTCTCGCTGGAGCTTCCCCGCGACCGCCTGATCGTCTTCACCGGGCTGTCGGGGTCGGGGAAGTCCTCGCTCGCCTTCGACACGATCTACGCCGAGGGACAGCGCCGCTACGTCGAGTCGCTGTCCGCCTATGCCCGGCAGTTCCTGGGCCAGATGGACAAGCCCGACGTCGACTTCATCGAGGGCCTTTCCCCGGCCATCTCCATCGACCAGAAGTCGGCGTCCCGCAACCCGCGGTCCACGGTAGGCACGATCACCGAGATCTACGACTACCTCAGGCTGCTCTACGCCCGGGTGGGCCAGCCCCACTGCCCGTCCTGCGGCCGGCCGGTCACCCGCCAGACCCCGACCCAGATCGTGGACCGGATCATGGAGCTCCCGGAGGGGACCCGGTTCCAGGTCCTGGCGCCGGTGGTGAGGGGTCGCAAGGGCGAGTACGAGGGCCTGCTGGGCGAGCTGGCCTCCCAGGGCTACTCGAGGGTCCGGGTGGACGGGGAGGTGAGGGACCTGGCCGAGCGCAAGGGGGGAAGGGCCGCCAGGGGACCGGGCCGCGAGGGCGAGGCGGGCGGCGGGGGCGGCGCGGCCGGCCCGGAGGGCGGAGGCCCGGGCGGGGGCGAGCGCCTGGCCCGCTACGAGCAGCACACGATCGAGGTGATCGTCGACCGCCTGGTCCGCCGGGACGGCATCGCCAGACGCCTGACGGACTCCCTGGAGACCGCCCTGCGGCTGGCCGAGGGGGTGGCGGAGGTCCAGATCGTCCGCCGGCCCGAGGACCGGGGCGGCAGAGCCGCCGGGGGCACGACCGGGGGCGCGGGTTCGGGCCGGGGGGGCGGAGCCGCCGGGGGCACGGCCGGGCCCGGCAGGGCAGGCGACCGTCGGGAGTGGGCACAGGACGAGACCGACGACATCCTCACATTCAGCCAACACCTGGCCTGCACCCACTGCGGCCTCTCGTTCGACGAGCTCGCGCCGCGCAACTTCTCGTTCAACTCCCCGTACGGCGCCTGCCCGGCCTGCGCCGGGCTCGGGACCCGCTTCGAGGTGGACCCCGAGCTGGTCGTGCCCGACCCGGACCTGAGCCTGGCCGGGGGGGCCGTGGCGCCGTGGGCCGGGGGGCGCACGGAGTACTTCGGCCGGGTGCTGGAGGCGGTGGCCGAGACGTACGGCTTCGTCACCACCGCGAGGTGGTCCAGGCTCAAGAAGGCCCAGCAGAAGGTCGTCCTGTTCGGGTCGGGCACCAGGCAGATCCACGTCCAGTACCGCAACCGCTACGGGCGCACCCGCTCCTACCACACCCACTACGAGGGCGTCGTGCCCTGGCTGCAGCGCCGCCACTCCGAGGCCGACTCCGACTTCCACCGTGAGCAGATCGAGGGGTACATGCGGGAGGTGCCGTGCCCGGCATGCGGCGGGGCCCGGCTCAAGCCAGAGTCCCTGGCCGTCACGGTGGGCGGCCACAACATCTTCCAGCTGTGCGACCTGTCCATCGTGAGGGCGGCCGCCGCCATCGGGGAGCTGCGCCTGTCGGAGCGGGACCACCTCATCGCCGACCGGGTGCTCCGCGAGATAAGGGCCCGGATGCAGTTCCTGCTCGACGTCGGCCTGGACTACCTGAGCCTCAACCGCTCGGCCGGCACCCTGGCCGGCGGCGAGGCCCAGCGCATCCGCCTGGCCAGCCAGATCGGGAGCGGCCTGGTGGGGGTCCTCTACGTCCTGGACGAGCCGTCGATCGGGCTCCACCAGCGGGACAACCGTCGCCTGATCGACACCCTCCTCCGCCTGCGGGACATCGGGAACACCGTCATAGTGGTCGAGCACGACGAGGAGACCATCAGGGTCGCCGACCACGTCGTGGACATCGGCCCCGGGGCGGGGGAGCACGGCGGGGACGTGGTGTGCTCGGGGACGGTGGCCGACCTGCTCTCCTGCCCGGCCTCGCTGACAGGCCAGTACCTGTCGGGGGCCCTCTCCATCCCGGTGCCGCAGATGCGCAGGGAGCCGGGGGCCGACTGGCTCGTGATCCGGGGGGCCCGGGAGCACAACCTGAAGACCATCGACGTGGAGGTCCCCCTCGGCTGCCTGGTCGCCGTCACCGGCGTGTCGGGCTCTGGCAAGTCCACCCTGGTCAACGACATCCTCCTCCGGGCCCTGATGCAGCGCATCTACCGGTCCAAGGGGGTGCCCGGCCGGCACCGCAGCATCGAGGGGGCCGACGCGCTGGACAAGGTCGTCGACGTCGACCAGTCCCCGATCGGCCGCACCCCCCGCTCCAACGCCGCCACGTACACGGGCGTGTTCGACCACATCCGCAGGCTGTTCAGCCAGACCCAGGAGGCCAAGGTCCGGGGCTACCTGCCCGGGCGGTTCTCGTTCAACGTGAAGGGCGGCCGGTGCGAGGGCTGCGCCGGCGACGGGACCATCAAGATCGAGATGCACTTCCTGCCCGACGTGTACGTGCCGTGCGAGGTGTGCAAGGGCAGCCGCTACAACCGGGACACCCTGGACGTCACGTTCAAGGGGCACAACATCGCCGAGGTCCTGGACATGCCGTGCGACGAGGCGGCCGAGTTCTTCGCCAACCAGCCCGTCATCGCCCGCCACCTCCGGACCCTGGTCGACGTGGGCCTCGGCTACGTCCGGCTGGGCCAGCCCGCCCCCACGCTCTCGGGGGGCGAGGCCCAGAGGGTCAAGCTGTCCTCCGAGCTGTCCAAGCGCTCGACCGGCAGCACCCTCTACATCCTGGACGAGCCCACCACGGGCCTGCACTTCGAGGACATCCGCAAGCTGCTGGGCGTGCTGTCCCGCCTGGTCGAGGCCGGCAACACCGTCATCGTCATCGAGCACAACCTGGACGTCATCAAGACGGCGGACTGGGTCATCGACCTCGGCCCCGAGGGGGGCGACGGCGGAGGGTCGGTGATCGCCGAGGGCTCACCCGAGGCGGTGGCCAAGTCCCCCGACAGCTACACCGGGGCGTTCCTGGCCCGTGTCCTCGGCGCCGCGTAGGGCGGCGGGGGGCCGGGGGTAGGGGGCGGGGGCCGGGATGGCCGGGCGCGTGGCCTGGATCTCGATCTCCCCGGTGAAGGGGCTGGCCCTGGTACACCCCGACGAGGTCGTGCTGGGGCCCCACGGCGTGGCCGAGAACCGGCGGCTCTACCTGGTCGACGACGACGGCCGGTTGGTCAACGGGAAGCGGCTGGGCCGGCTGGTCCAGGTGGTGCCCTCGTACGAGGGCGGCGCCGGCGTGGGGGCCGGTGCTGGCGTGGGGGCCGGGGGCGCCGGCGTGGGGGCCGGGGGGGCTGGCATGGGGGTCGGGACGCTCCGGCTCGATCTCCCCGGCGGCCAGGTGGTGACCGGCCAGGTCGAGCTGGGCGACCGGGTGAGCACGAGCTTCTTCGGGCGGCCAGTGGCCGGGCGCGCCGTCGTCGGGCCATGGGCGGAGGCCATCACCAAGTGGGCCGGGCGGCCGCTCCACCTGGTGCGCTGCGAGCGACCGGGCGAGGGGACGGACCGGGGCGGAGGAGCGTCCGTCTCGCTGCTGTCCACGGCAGCGCTCGGCCTCCTGGCCGGGGCGCTGGGGGAGGCGGAGCCCCTGGACGGCCGCCGCTTCCGGATGCTCTTCGGCGTGGACGGGGTGGCGGCCCACGAGGAGGACGGCTGGCTCGGGCGCCGGGTCCGGATCGGTGGGGCCGTCGTCATCCCCCGGGGGAACGTCGGGCGGTGCCTCGTGACGGGCCAGGACCCCGGCACGGGGGTGCCCGACCTGGACACCCTCGGCGGGCTCGGGACGTACCGGCGGGGGCTGGCCACGAGCGAGGCGCTGGCCTTCGGGGTGTGGGGCGAGGTGGCCCAGCCGGGGCTCGTGCGTCTGGGGGCACCGGTGGAGGTGGAGCCCGAGGACTGAGGGCAGGCGCCGCGTCCGGGTCCGGCCTCGTCCCTGGCCCCCCTTCCGGGCCCAGACCGGTGTGTAGCGGAGATCACCGATCGCCTGGCGCGGGTGGTCGACGCCCGCTACATCCCCGTGTGGCTGGTCAAGCCCGTCGAGGCTCTTGACGATCAGGCCCCCGTCGAGCTGATCGCCGGGGGCCAGGGCCGCCAGGTTGCCCGGCTCGTCAGCGGACTCGAGTCGCCCGGCGCCGCGTAGCCCCACTTGGTCCTCGAGCCGGGTCAGGTGATCGCGGGCGACGGTTGGCCTTCCCGGGGCCTTGCGATTGTGCATCCGCTATGGGACGGCGGAACTGCCACCTTCCCTGTCACGGGCGGCCTGGCGGGCCAGGCGCATCAGCTCGGGGAGCGCATCTTGGTCCTTGGGCCGGTTCGCCGTGGCTTTGCTCGTGATCACGTCTTCCAGCGCGGCCACGTGGATGGTGAGGCCGTTCACGACGTGCTCAGTTGC
>JBOGGR010000500.1:0-2826 GCA_050744025.1 Acidimicrobiales bacterium | reverse complement strand
TCCCGGCCACCTGGCCGGTGCCGTGCAGGGTGCGCATGCCGACGTCCGCGGCCCCTCGCCCGCTGGCCCGCAGGACCGCCGAGCCCGGCTCGCTGGACAGCGCCGCCTCGACCACGGTGATCGTGTCCTCGTGGTGGTTGCGCCGGGCGTGGTCGCGCAGGGTCCTGGCCGTGTCGGCAGCGGGCTCTACCGCGATCACCCTGCCCCCCCGCAGGCGGGCGGCCACGGGCAGCGCGAACGACCCGATGTTGGCCCCGACGTCCAGCACGACGTCTCCCGGCCGGAGCCGTCCGGTGACCACCCGCAGCGTGAGGTCGTCGTAGGTGCCGGTCAGGTAGAGGGTCCGCTGGAGGTTGTCCGCGAGGTCGAGGTCCCAGTGGAACCCGCCTCGCCTGACACGACGCAGCCCGGAGCGCGGGGTCAGCGGTGCCGGCAGGTGCTCTACGAGCTGGCCGGCCAGCGCCTCGCCGTACGGGCCACCGAGGCGGTTCACGAGCCGCGCCGCGGCGGTCGTCACCAGCTCAGGACGGACCGGGCTCACCTGGCGGCGTCCACTGGGGACCGGCTGGCCTCGAGCCAGGCCTCCAGCATCAGGACGTCCCACAGCTCGTACTCCAAGTCGACCCGGCCGCCGAGATGCCGGGCCCATGTGGTGCGGACCGCCCCCGGGTCGAGGTAGCCCTCGCCGGCGAGCCTGCGCTCGGAGAGGAGGTCCTCGGCCCAGGGCCGCAGCGGCCCCCTCAGCCACTGGCCGATGGGCAGGCCGAAGCCCATCTTGGGCCGCTCGACCAGCTCGTCGGGTACGTGGCGGCGGAGCACTTGGCGCAGCAGCCACTTGCCCCGTCCGCCCGAGACCTTCATGGAGGTGGGCACCCGCCAGGCGAGCTCCACCAGGCGGTGGTCGAGCATGGGCACCCGGCCCTCCAGGCTCACCCCCATGGTGGCCCGGTCCAGCTTCACCAGGATGTCGTCGGGCAGGTACGTGACGAGGTCGAGGTACATCATCTGCTGGGACAGCTCGGAGAACCTGGCCCCGCCGGGGGCGGTGAGAAGGCTCTCCGCCTCCCGTGCGCCCAGCACCACCTGCTCGGGGTGCTTCCAGTGCGAGACCAGGGTGCGGTACAGGTCGTCGGGACCCGAGGCCGGCAGGACGGCGGCCAGCTTGTGGACCTTGGAGCCGGGGTTGCGCACCCGGGCCCGGGGCGGCAGGAGCCGCCCGACGCGCCCGAAGGCAGCGTCCCAGGCGGCCGGGGACACCGACGACAGGGCCGATCCGGCGGCCTGGCGAGCGGGGCGGGGCAGGCGGCTCGCCACCGACCAGACAGGGCCTCCCCAGGCGTGGCGGTTGTAGCCCCCCCACAGCTCGTCGCCGCCGTCTCCCGACAGGGCCACCGTCACGTGGCGCCGGGCGAGCTCGCTCACGAGGAACGTGGGTATCTGCGACGCGTCGGCGAAGGGCTCGTCGTAGAGGGTGGGCAACCGAGGTATGGCCGCGAGGGCATATTTCGAAGAGAGCTGCACGCTCACGTGGTCGGTGCCGAGGTGGCGGGCCACCGCCGCGGCGTCCGTCGACTCGTCGTAGGCCCGGTCCTCGAAGCCGACGGTGAAGGTCCTCACCTGCCGCGGGCTCTGGGCCTGCATGAGGGCGACCACCGTCGAGGAGTCGATCCCGCCCGAGAGGAAGGCCCCGAGCGCCACGTCGGCCTCCATGCGCATGGCGACGGCGTCCTTCAGCAGGTGCTCGAGCTCGTCGACCAGCTCGCCGGCAGGAGCTTTCGACGGCTGCGCCGCTCCCGCCTCGGCGACCTCGCGGGCGGACCAGTAGGGGACCGGCTCGGCGGACCTTCGGTCCAGCTCGGCCCTCCCGACGGTGAGGATCGTGGCGGGCGGGAGCTTGGAGACGCCGGCGAAGATGGAGTGGGGAGCGGGGATGCAGTTGTGGCGCAGGTAGAGCGCGAGGGCCCCCCTGTCGATCTCCCCGCGGAAGGCCGGGTGGGCACGGAGGGCCTTCAGCTCGGAGCCGAAGGCGAGGGCGTGGCCGAAGAACCCGTAGTAGAGGGGCTTCTCGCCCAGGCGGTCCCGCACGAGGTGCAGCCGGCGCTCGGCCCGGTCCCAGAGGGCGAAGGCGAACATCCCGTTGCACTCCGCCAGGGCCGCCTCGAGACCCCAGGCCTCGATGGCGCCGAGGAGCGCCTCGGTGTCCGAGCGCCCTCGGGGCTGCCAGCCCCTGGCCTCCAGGCGCCGGCGGAGCTCGGCGAAGTTGTAGACCTCGCCATTGTAGGCGATAACGTAGCGCCCGCTCGCCGAGCACATGGGCTGGTGGCCGAGCGGGGACAGGTCGATCACCGCGAGGCGGCGGCTCCCGAGCACCACGCCGGCTGCCGGGTCGGCCCACACCCCCTCGTCGTCCGGGCCCCGGTGGGCCAGGGTGCCCGCCATCCCGGCCCCGAGGCCGGTCAGTTCCTCCTCGCTGCGGCCGGCGTCCCGGTCAAGGACGCCGGCGAAGCCGCACATGGGACCCCGGCCGGTGGACGAGCACGGTGGGGGAGCCTAAGCCCTCGTCGAGGGAGGGCCGGCTACGCCGGGCGCGGCGGCGGGCCAGGTGGCCGGGCGGTACGGTCGCTCCGGGCTCGGCTCAGGCCAGCCTGCGCTTCACGTCGGCGATCTCGGCGTCCATCTGGTCGAACTTGGCGTCCACGGCGAGGAACCCCGTGTCGACGTGCTGGCGCAGGTCGCTGACGTCGGCCCTGAGCTCGCTGACGTCGGTCTCGAGCTCGCCGAGCTCGCCTCGCATCTCGCCGAGCTCGCCTCGCATCTCGCCGAGCC
>JBOGGR010000499.1:0-2295 GCA_050744025.1 Acidimicrobiales bacterium | reverse complement strand
CCGCCGGCCCCGGCCCCGAACCCGCCGCCGCGCCCCGCCCTCGCCGGCCTTGACCGGGGCCCGCGCGCACCTGGAGACTCGGGCCGTGCCTCCCGGCGACCTCGCCCCCCGCCTCGTCGTCGTCACGGGAGGTGGCGGGGGCATCGGCCGGGCCCTGGTCCGGCGCTTCGCCGGGCTCGGCGATGCGGTGGTGGCGGTCGGCCGGGACCCCGGGGCCCTGGACGAGGTCGTGGGCGAGGTGCTGGGCGAGGTGGCCGGCGGGGCGGCGAGCAAGGCGGACGAGGTGGCCGGCGGGGCGGCGAGCAAGGCGACCAACGCCGCCGGCGGGGCGGCGAGCAAGGCGGACGAGGTGGCCGGCGGGGCGGCGAGCAAGGCGACCGGGGGCGTTCGGGCCGCGATCTGCGACGTGACCGACGAGGACGCGGTGGCCCGGCTGTTCGAGGAGGTGGGCCCGGTCGACGTCCTCGTCAACAACGCCGGGGTGTCCGACAGCGCTCCGGTGGAGAGGACCACACTCGCGTCCTGGCACCACCAGCTGGAGGTCAACGCCACCGGGCCGTTCCTCTGCAGCCGGGCCGTCGTCCCCCGGATGAAGGAACGGGGCTGGGGCCGCGTCGTCATGGTGGCCTCCACCGCCGGCCGCGCCGGGTATCCCTACACCTGCGCGTACACGGCCTCCAAGCACGCCGTGGTGGGGCTGGTGAGGGCCATGGCGGCCGAGCTCGGCGCGTGCGGCGTGACCGTCAACGCAGTGTGCCCCGCCTTCGTCGACACGCCCATGACCGCTCTCTCGGTGGCCCGCGTCGCCAGGGTCACCGGCCGGTCGGAGGACGAGAGCAGGCGCGCGCTGGCCGGGCTGTCGCCACTGGAGCGGCTGCTGGCGCCGGACGAGGTGGCCGACGCCGTGGTCTTCCTGGCCTCGGAGGCCGCCGCCGCGGTCAACGGGCAGGCGCTGGTGCTCGACGGAGGAGGTATCCAGGCATGAGCCCGTTCAGAGCCTCGGCGGCCATCACCGGTCGCTGGGACCACTTCGGCTTCTCGGTGGACGACGGGGTGGCCGGCATCGTGTTCGACCGGCCCGACAAGCTCAACGCCCTTACCTTCGAGGCATACGCCGACCTGCGCGACCTGGTGGCCGAGCTCCCCCACAGGGGCGACGTCAGGGTGGTCACCGTCACCGGCAGCGGCAGGGGATTCTGCTCGGGGGGCGACGTGGAGGAGATCATCGGCGCGCTCCAGCGCATGAAGACCGCCCAGCTGCTGGAGTTCACCCGCATGACTGGTGCGGTGGTGAAGGCCCTCCGCGAGTGCCCGGTCCCGGTGGTGGCCGCCGTCAACGGGGTGGCGGCGGGAGCCGGGTCGGTCATCGCCCTCGCCAGCGACTTCCGCCTCATGGCCCGGTCGGCGTCCTTCGCCTTCCTCTTCACCAAGGTGGGCCTGGCCGGGGCCGACATGGGCTCGGCGTACCTCCTGCCCAGGATCGTGGGGCTGGGCCGTGCCACGGAGCTGCTCCTCCTCGGGGACCAGGTGACGGCCGACCAGGCGCTGTCCATGGGGCTGTGCTCGTCGGTCGTGGACGACGGGGAGCTTGCCCCGCGGGCCGCCGCGCTGGCCCGCCGCCTCGCCGACGGGCCGGCCCTCGCCTACGGGACGACCAAGGTCCTGCTCACCCGGGAGCTGGACATGGACCTCGGCAGCTCCGTCGAGCTGGAGGCGGTCACTCAGGCCCTGCTGATGCAGAGCCGCGACCACCACGAGTTCTACGAGGCCTGGTCCGCCCGGCGGGCGCCGCGGTGGGAGGGGCGTTGATGCACGAGACCGCGACCTCGCCGCGACTGCCCGATCCGGTCGGCTACGCACACGCGGTGGTGGCCGGGCCCGGGCGGGCCGTGTACCTCGGGGGCCAGGTCGGGGCGGGCCGGGACGGAGCCATCAGGGGGGACACGATGGTGGAGCAGTTCGACGGGGCGGCGGCGAACGTCGTGGAAGCCCTGCGGGCGGCCGGAGCCACGCCCGACGACCTGGTCTCGATGCAGGTGCTCGTCACCGACGCCGCCGCCTACCGGGACGCGCTGGCCGAGCTGGGCGCCGTCTGGCGGCGCCACTTCGGCCGCTGGTACCCGGCCATGGCCCTGCTCGAGGTGAAGGGCCTGTTCGACCCCCGGGCCCTGGTCGAGCTGGTGGCGGTGGCGGTGGTGGCGGACGGTCCGCCGCAGGCCTGAGCCGGGGCCGGTCTCGCCCGGCCGGGCCGAGCCGGGGCGCAGCCGACCCGGCGGCTTCCGAGCCGAGCCGCCC
>JBOGGR010000498.1:0-2233 GCA_050744025.1 Acidimicrobiales bacterium | reverse complement strand
GAGGGCGAGAGGGTACACGACGATGCCGGCGACCACCTCGGCCCCCAGGGTCGCCAGGTCCCCGTGGCCGCGCACCCCCCAGCCGGCGGCGAGGACGGCAGCCACCATGGCCGCGGTGGCGGGCACGGGGGCCAGGTAGCGCCCGGCGTACCTCCTGACGGCGATCCCCGTCAGGTAGTGGAGGCGCAGCACCCTCACCGGCCAGAGGAGGAGGTTGACGGCCACGAGCCCGAGCGCCACGGCCACGATCCCGAAGTGGACGGAGGACGCGAAGGCGGCCACGACGAGGGTCGTGGTCGCGATGCTCCAGCGCAGCTCGGCCCGGACCTTGCCGATGGAGAGCACCAGGCTGTGGTTGAAGGCGGACGAGCACCGGATCATGCCCACCACGGCAAGCGCCTGCATCACCGCCACGCTGGGGGCCCACTTGGCCCCGAACACGAGGGGGACCAGCTGGGGGGCGACGAGGGCCAGCCCGGCGTAGGCCGGCAGCCCCACCGTGGACGCCATCCCCACGGACTTGTAGAAGGCCTCGTGCAGGCGCTCACGGTCCGCCTGGAGCTTGGAGTAGGTGGTCAGGCTGACGCGGCTGATGGTCTTCGCGAACAGCTCGTCGAAGATCACGAGGACCCGGTAGGCGATCACGTAGTAGCCGAGGGCGAGCGGGCCGAGGAAGACGCCGATCAGGAAGTCGTCCACGTTGCCGCTGAGGAACCACATGACCCGCAGGACGCTGTAGCGCCCGCCGAAGGACGCCAGGTCGGCGAAGCTGGCCCGGGAGAAGCGCCAGCGGGGGCGCCAGGAGACCATCCTCCAGAGCAGCGTGACCGTCACCGCCTCGAGCACGAGGGCCTGGGCCACGAGGGCCCACACGCCGGCTCCCGTCACGGCCAGGCCCACGGCAACGCCGGCCGCCGCCGCGTTGGCTGCCAGCCGACGGACGGCCTGGACGCGGAAGTTCAGCCACCTCTCCACCAGAGCGCTCTGGGTGGTGTCGAGGGCGGCGAACACGAAGACCAGGCTCAGCGCCCTCACGACGTTCGTGAGGGCCGGCTGGGAGTAGAGGAGGGCGATGAGCGGTGCGCCGGCGGCGACCGCGACGGTGAAGACGGCCCCGGCCGCCACCGACGTCCAGAAGGCCGTGTCGACGTGGTCCTCGGTGATCTCTCGGCGCTGGACGAGGGCCCGGGAGAAGCCCAGGTCGACCAGCACCCGCAGGAACAGGATGACCACGCTGGCCGCGGCCACCAGCCCGAAGGCGGACGGGAGGAGGAGGCGGCCGAGGACGACGAAGACGCCGGTCGAGAGGACGTGGTCGATCCACCTCTCCATCCCCATCCAGGCCACCCCCCGGGCGGCTGCCCCGGACAGCCACTCCCCGGACGACGGCCCCGGCGGTGTCAGGGGCGGTCGCGCGGTGGGGCGGGCCCGACTCGAGGGGCCAACCGGCCCCGAGCGGGCGGGCCCCGAGGGGGGCGCCGGTCCCTGGGGGGGCGCCGGTCCCTGGGGGGGCGCCGGCTGGGGGGGCGCCGGCTGGGGGGGCGCCGGGCCGGGGGGACCTTCCGGGCTGGGGCGGGTCGCCGGCGTGGGCCTCATCACCGCCACCGGGGCAGGCTCACGGCGGAGAGCCGCGTCTCGGCGGCGTAGCGGGCCCCGAACCAGGCGGCGCGGGCCGGCTCCGGCTTGGCCCAGGCCCTGTCCGGCTCGTAGCCGAGCTCGACGAGGAGCTCGCCGGCCGCCTGGTCGAAGCACCAGCGGTCCCAGGGGCCCCAGGCCTGGCGCCAGCGGCCCGGCCTGCCGTCCCCCGAGAAGCCGGCCGGCTCGGGCGGTGGCGCACCGAGGCGGGCCATCACCTCCCCCGACCAGAGGAGGGGGTCGGCCGCCCCGGCCGCCCCTGCCGCCCCGGCCGGCCCCGCCGCCCCGGCCCGGGACCGGAGCAAGCCCCGGCTGGCCACGCTGTTCCTGGTGGCCGTCTACGTCGGCTACTTCGGCGCGGCGGGCGGGATCCTGCTGCTGGCCGTGCTGATCCCCATGCTCAGCCAGTCGCTGGCCCGGACCAACGCGGTGAAGAACGTGCTCACCGGGCTGGCCAACGGGGTGGCCGCGGTAGGCTTCGCCGCGTTCGCCCCGGTCCGCTGGGTGGCTGTGCTCCCGCTGGGCGCCGGCTTCCTCATCGGCGGGTGGATCGGGCCCGCGCTGGTCCGCCGCATCCCGGGCCGGCTGCTGCAGATCC
>JBOGGR010000497.1:0-2416 GCA_050744025.1 Acidimicrobiales bacterium | reverse complement strand
ATCCTGGGCCGGTTCGCCGAGGGCAGGCCGAGAGCAGGAGGACGATCCAGTGGCAGCCAGCGGGACCGGACCGACAGGCACCGGGGCAGGGGGCGCCGGCCGCGGCCGGGTGGCGGTGGTGTCCGGCGCCAGCAGCGGCATAGGGGCGGCGACCGCCCGCCGGCTGGCCGCCGAGGGGTTCGAGGTCGTGGTCGGCGCCCGGCGCAGGGACCGCCTGGACGCCCTGGCCGGGGAGATCGGCGGCCGGGCCGAGGTGCTGGACGTCGCCGACACGGCGTCGGTGGAGCGCTTCTGCCGCTCCGTGGGGCCGGCGTCGGTCCTGGTCAACAACGCCGGAGGCGCCCTCGGGATGGAGGCCGTGGCCGAGGCCGACGAGGCCCACTGGCGCCAGATGTGGGAGACGAACGTGGCCGGGGTGATGCGCATGACCCGGGCCCTCCTGCCCGCCCTGCTAGCCGGCGGGGACGGGCACATCGTGGTGGTGAGCTCTGTCGCGGGCCTGGAGGTGTACCCGGGCGGCGGGGGCTACACGGCGGCGAAGCACGGGGCCCGGGCGGTGACCGCCACGCTGCGGCTGGAGCTCCTGGGCCAACCGGTCCGGGTGACCGAGATCGATCCGGGGATGGTGGAGACCGAGTTCAGCCGGGTCCGGTTCGGGGGCGACGAGCGGCGGGCGGCCGAGGTCTACGAGGGCATGACCCCGCTCAGCGCCGGCGACGTCGCCGACTGCATCGCCTGGGCCGTCACCCGGCCGCCCCACGTCAACGTCGACCAGATCGTCGTCAAGCCCCTCGACCAGGCCCGGGCCGGCGTCGTCCACCGCCGCTCAACCGACCCCCGGCCGCCGGGGTAACGTCTTTCCGAGTGCGCCTGCCGAGCTCACGCTGTGCCGCCCTGGTCACGACCAGGCAGTTGGGCTTCAGCCAGGCGCTTCCAGTTCCATGCAATGCATAATGAGCACCGCAAATCCCATGTTTGGCGGTCTCGAACTTCCAGTACGGCGGAAGGTGGAGCGCCCGGTCGAGCGGACCCTGGGCGTCGAGTGCGACACGGCCTGGGCCGCCGCTGCGGGGTCCGCCTGGCGAGGGGGGTCGTGCTCGACGAGGTGATGCGGGCCCGCGGTCAACCTGCTCGCGAGCCCCCTCGTCGCCGGGCTCGACCGGCGTCGAAGCAGTCGAGACGCCGGTGATCTTCCCCGCCAACCACGCCAGTCCACGTCGACGTCCCGCTCGCCCTCGTGAGCCTCCCACCCGCCTGCGCTACCGACCCCCCCCCTGTGGCGGGCGCCGACTACTTCTACCGGCCGTGAAGAGCAGCGCTCCCCGCCGGCATCACAGGGCCCCTTCCCGGTTGAGCGCTGGCCGGGTGAACCGGCGCCCCACGGAGCTGCCCGCGGCGACCCTCCTCGGAAAAGGTGGAACCTCGTCATCTTCCCGAGGGGGCACCGCCGGAACGGCTGGGCCCAGCCGTTCCGGGGCCGCGCGGCCCATCTGGCAATCCGCCTGGGCGTCGCGCTCGCGCCCCTCCACCTGGCAGGCACCGGCGTCATCCACGCCAACTGCCAGCCGGGGCTCCGGGGACCGGGGACGTCACCCTCGGCATCCCGGTCCACACCGCTGATGGCAAGGCACCGAGGCACCTCGCGCGCCGATCACCGTCCTCGCCCAGGAGGCCACCACCGACTGCCGGAGCCCGCCAGAGGGGACGCCGACCCCGGCGGCTCCGGCCCGACCACTGACCGCTCACACCGACCCCTGCCCGCACCGAAGCCGAACTTGACACCCTGCCCGCACGGCGCGAGCATCCGGCCGGGAGGACTCCTGGTCCTGCCTGATTGGAGTTCGGTCGTGCGTCCCCGCTTCCCTCTCTCGCTGGGCCTCGCGGCCGCAACCTTCCTGCTTGCTCCCGGCGCCGCAGCCTCCGCGCAAGCCGCTGAGCCCCATGCTTTCCCACCCAGTGCAGCCGCACCCCTCTCCTCCAGCCTGACCCCGCAGGCTTGGTATGGAGAGAAATGCTATAGCGTGAGTGGTCGCAACCACTCCGGCCAAGTCTGTTATCTCATAAATGTCAGTGATATCACAGGACTTCCTCGAGCGCTGCTTCGCTTCAACTCTTACAGCGGACCCCTCACATCCGTCTCTGTACGAAAGCTAAATCTCTACAAGAATGGACGCGTGGTCAAGAGCGTGGACAATGTGCTAGTGCCGCCGAACAACGGCACAAATGGCTACATCAGCACTGGATGGTACTATGCTCCACCTCAAGCCGCGTATTTTGAGACCGGCGCCTTCGATGCCTGCATGAACTGGCCGAACGGGGACAACGCTTGTCTTCCGAACTGGACCTATAGTAACCACGCTCTTCTCTATATTTCATGATCGCACCCTAAGTCGTGCCACGGAGCGAATCCGTTCCA
>JBOGGR010000496.1:0-5105 GCA_050744025.1 Acidimicrobiales bacterium | reverse complement strand
TCCCGCCACAGGACCAGGCTCCCCACCTCCTCGGCGAGGACCTGGTCGAGGACCTGGCCGAGGGACTGGGCGAGGACCTCGCCGGGGACACCGGTCCCTCCCGGGCTGGGCCGGGTGAGGACGGCGGACCAGCAGGCACCGCCCGGCTGTGGGACGCGGGCGAGCTGTGGGACACCGGTCCCCCCTGGGCCGGGCCCGGTGAGGACGGCGGCCCGGCAGGCACCGGCCGGCTTTGGGACGCGGGCGAGCTGTGGGACACCGGTCCCCCCCGGGCCGGGCCCGGTGAGGACTCCGGACCAGCGGGCACCGGCCAGCTGTGGGACACGGACGAGCCGTGCGACACCGGCGAGCTCCGGGACACCGGCGAGCTCCGGGACACCGGCGAGCTGCGGGACACGGGCGAGCTGTGGGACACCGGATAGGCGGAGGTCGGGCGCCGGAGCCCCGGGGCGGCCGGACGGGTGGTCGCCGGCGAACACCGCCCGCCGGTGGCGCCGGCGCCGTGCGAGCATCCCGGACGAGGCGGTGGCGGTCCGGGGGAGGGCGTACCCGGCGGGTCAGCCTGGCCAGAACTGATCAGCACACCAGGGCCGATGGCTCGCCGTGACGAGCGAAGATGATGCGCAGGGTCGGGCCTGGGCGCGGGGCCGAGCGAGGGGCGTGGTGGCTGTCCGGCTGGCAGAGTGGGCGGGTCCCGCTTCGGTCAGACGCCGAATCCTCTGCGGTGCCGACGAGCCTGTTGGTTAGCATGGTGGTGGTGGAGGGCCCCACGGGAACCGTGGAGTGTTGCTTCGAGCACGAGCATCAGATGAGGGTGGAGGCGAGCTCCACGAGGCTTTCCTGGAGCATGCTCAGGTACGCATACGTCGCCATGGCCGGGGCCCGGGGGTCGCCGGCGGGCAGCGGGGCGATCTCCTCGGTGACGTCCAGGCTGGTCCCGAGGACCAGGCGCAGGTCGTTCAGCGCTCCCAGCCAGGCGTGGAGCTGCTCGTCGTCCAGGTGGGTCGCGTCCACCGTCTCCTCCAGGACCCGCAGGGCACCCTGGTGGGACTCGAGCAGCTGGTCGCCCACCATGCTCCGGTAGTCCTCCTCGCCTTCCGGGTCGTCGGCGTACGCGGGGGGGAACAGGCGGCGGGCGCTCGGGTCGGCGGTCGCGATGAGTTGGCTGACCTGGGCGGGCAGGGCCCTCAGCAGGTCCCGCTCCTGGGCGGGCAGGCGCAGCTGCCACCGGCCGTCCCGGGTCCGGCGCAGCCGTGCGCGGATCACTGGTCGTGCTCCATCGTGGCCCACAGCCCGTGCTCGTGGAGGCGGAACACGTCCAGCTCGGCCCGCTCCCTGGGGCCGCTCGACACCACCGCCCGCCCCTTGTGGTGGACGTCGAGCATCAGCTTCGTCGCCTTCTCCCGGCTGTAGCCGAACAGCTTCTGGAGCACGAACGTCACGTACGACATCAGGTTGATGGGGTCGTTCCACACGATCACGACCCAGGGGCGGTCCGGGGCGGCGCCGGCCCTGGCGGCGGGCTCGTCGACCTTCGAGGGGGCGACGGAGGGGGCGGTGGCGGGGGTCGCCGTTGGCATGCCCCGATTGTGCCCCCGCCGGGCGCCCGCGTCAGGCCCGGGCGGGAGCGGGAGCCCCGTCCCCGCCGGCCTGCGCCGCCACGGCTACCCCGCCGGCCTGCGCCGCCACGGCGACCCCGCCCCCGCGGCGCACCTCGGCGACCTCCACGGCGGCCGGGGCCTCGATCGGGGGCCGGTGGAACAGGCCGAGGTAGAAGGACACCGCGACCGTCCAGAGGACCGTGATCCCGACGATGTGCAGCTCCACGACCCCGGCCGGGACGTGCAGGAAGTACTGCGAGTAGCCGATCATGCCCTGGGCGACCATGACGGCCAGGAGGAGGCGGCCCAGCCGCTGGACCCGTGGCGGGACCCCGGACTGGTGGATGGCCACGACGATCCCGACGGTGAGGCCGACCAGCAGCATGGCCACGGTGGCGTGGAACTCGGCGGTGGCGTGGAAGGCGAAGGGCAGGCGCTTGGCGTGCTGGTTCCCGGCGTGGGGCCCGCTTCCGGTGGCGGCCGTGCCGGCCACGACCACGAACGAGAGGCCCACCAGCATGAGCCGGCCCAGGCGGACGATCGAGCGGCTCACCATGGGCTGGGCCGGCACCCGCTGCTGGCCGGCCCGGGCGTACAGCACGACCGCGTCGGCAAGGACGGCGATCGAGAAGGAGAAATGGGCCATCACGAGGGGCGGGGCCAGCTTGAACAGGACCGTCAGGCCGCCCAGGACGGCCTGGCCGAGGACGCCGACGAGGAGGCCCAGCGAGAGCCACAGCAGGTCCGAGCGGAACGGCCGGCGGGCGACGGCGCCGAGCACCGTGAGCCCCACCACCACGGTGACGGCGATGGTGATGAGCCGGTTGACGAACTCCACCATCGGATGGAAGGACACGGCGGCGACGAGCTGGTGCCGGTAGCACGACGGCCAGTCCGGGCAGCCGAGGCCCGAGCCGGTGAGGCGGACGGCCGCCCCGGTCACGATGATGAGCCCCAGCGCCACCATGGACACGAGGGCCACCTGCCGGAAGGCCCTGGGGTGAAGGCGACGCCAGGACGACACTCCGGGGGATCGTAGGCCAGCTCCAGGTGCCACCTCACATCGCGCCCCGCCTGGAGCCCGGCTCCGGCTGGCCGTTAGTGTCTCCGCCGATGGCCATCTCCGTCGCGGCTACCCCGGCGGTGCGCCTGCGCGGGTACGTGGCGCTCACCAAGCCCCGGATCATCGAGCTGCTCCTCGTCACCACCGTGCCGACGATGTTCGTGGCGGCGCGGGGGGTCCCGTCGGGCTGGCTGGTCCTGGCCACCCTGGTGGGAGGGGCCCTGGCCGCCGGCGGCGCCAACGCCATGAACATGGTGGTCGACCGCGACATCGACGCGGTCATGCACCGGACCCGCCACCGTCCCCTCGTCACCGGCGCCCTCACCCCCCGGGCCGCCCTGGTGTTCGCCGCCGGCCTGGAGGTGGTGGCCTTCGTCGAGCTGTGGCTGGCGGTCAACCTCCTGTCGGCGGTCCTGGCCGTGAGCGCGACCGCCTTCTACGTCCTCGTCTACACCCTCTGGCTGAAGCGCACCTCCTCGCAGAACATCGTCATCGGCGGGGCGGCCGGCGCCGTCCCGGTCCTCGTCGGCTGGTCGGCCGTGACCGGCCACCTGGGCCTCGCCCCCATCGTGCTGTTCGCCGTGATCTTCGTGTGGACCCCGCCCCACTTCTGGTCGCTCGCCGTCAAGTACCGGGACGACTACACCGCCGCCGGCGTGCCGATGCTGCCGTCGGTGACGTCCCTACGGCGCACCGCCCGCCAGATCATCGTCTACTCGGTCGCCCTGTGGGCCGTCTCCCTCGCGTTCGCCCCTGTCGCGCACACGGGCCTCGTCTACCTCGGGTCGGCCGTGGTGCTCGGAGCCGTCTTCTTGTTCCACGCCATCCGGCTCCGCCTGGAGGCCACGCCCAGGGCGGCCATGCGGCTGTTCAGCTACTCGATCTCCTACCTCGCCCTCCTGTTCTCGGCCATGGCCGTGGACCAGCTGGTCCGTATCCACTGAGGCGGCTACTCCCAGTTGAACGTGAGGGCGGCCGCGGTGGGGGCGCCAACGGCCCAGGCCCCGAGCACGGCCCACGACCAGGCCGGCGCTCCCCCACCCGTCCCCACCGTGTGCAGCAGGGCGGTGGAAAGGGCCGCGGCCGGGAGGGCCCGGGCCAGCGCCTGGAGCCCGCCGGGGAGGACCGTGAGGGAGAAGACCATGCCTCCGAGCAGCAGCAGGACCACGTAGAGGCCATTGGCCACCCCGAGCACGAGCTCGGCCCGCAGCGTCCCGGCCATCAGCAGCCCGAGCCCGGCGAAGGCGACGGTCCCGAGGAGGTATGCGCCAACTGCCACCGCGGGGTCGCCGTGGGGCCGCCACCCCAGGCCGAAGGACACCAGGCCGATCACGACGACCTGGACGGCCTCCACGGCCAGCACCGAGCAGATCTTCGCCGCCACCAGCGATGGGCGGCCCAACGGGGTGGCGCCCAGGCGTTTCAGCACCCCGTAGCTGCGCTCGAACCCGGTGGCGATGGAGAGCGCCACCATCCCGGTGGACATGACGGCCAGGGCCAGGATGCCCGGGGCCACGAACTGGATGCGGGCGCCGGCCCCGGTCGGCGTTATCGGCGCCAGCGTGAACGCGACCAGCAGGATGAGGGGGAGGCCGAGGCTCACGAGGAGGTTCTCCCCCTGGGACAGCGTGAGGCCGACCTCGGCCCGGGCCTGGGCGAGGAGGGGGGCGAGGCGGTGCCGGCGCCGGGGGGCCGGGACAGCGGCGGCGGTCACCGGGGCTCCCCGGTCAGGCGCAGGAACACGTCCTCCAGGGTCTGGCGCCCGGCCCTCAGGTCGGCGATGGGGAGGTCGCGCTCGGCCAGCCAGGCGGTGAGGGCGGCCACGGCGGCCGGGGTGGCCAGGGTGTCGACCCGGTACTCCCCCGGCCTCTCCTCGGCGACGGTGGCGGACAGGGCCGCCCCCAGCTCCGCCACGGCCAGCCCGGCCGGCGCCGCGAACCGGATCTCCTGACCGGCCCCGGCCGCCATCAGCTCGGCGGGGGTCCCCTCGGCGACCATCCGCCCGTGGTCGACGATCACGATGCGGTTGGCCAGGCGCTCCGCCTCCTCCAGCTCGTGGGTGGTGAGGAGGACGCAGGTCCCGCGGTCCCGAAGGCCACGGACCGCCTCCCGGATGGCGAGGCGGCCCAACGGGTCCACCCCGGACGTCGGCTCGTCGAGGAACACCACGCTCGGCCGCCCGACCAGCGCCAGGGCGAGGGAGAGGCGCTGCTGCTCGCCCCCCGACAGCCGGCGGAACGGCGTCGTGGCCACGTCCGCGAGCCCCACCCGGAGGAGCAGCTCCTCGGGGTCCTCGGCATCCTCGTAGTAGGCGGCGAACAGGTGGAGGGCCCGGCGGGAGTCGAGCCTCGGGTACGGGCCGCCCCGCTGCAGCATGACCCCGATGAGCGGGGCGAGGGTCCGGTGGTCCGCCTGCGGGTCCAGCCCGAGGACCCGCACCC
>JBOGGR010000495.1:0-5818 GCA_050744025.1 Acidimicrobiales bacterium | reverse complement strand
GGCCAGCCACCGGCACAGGCCTGCCACCACGACGCTCTTCCCGGCACCGGACGACGTCCCCGCTACCAGCAGAGCCCCCACCGCTTGCAGCCTACGGCCGGCGCGGCTGGTCGTCCCGGCCCTGGGGGCTCAGCCCTTGACCGCGCCCATGGTGAAGCCGGCGATGAACTTGTTGAGGAAGATGTTGAAGACGAGGGCGATGGGGACCGCGGTCACGATCGCTGCGCCCTCCAGCGACTGCCAGTAGAACACGTCGCCGAGGACGAGCTCGGTGGGGACGCCGATGCTGATCGTCTTCTGCGCCGTGGAGGACACGAACGCCAGGGCGTAGATGAACTCGCTCGCCGACAGCGTGAAGGCGAAGACGATCACGGCCACGATCCCGGGATAGGCGAGGGGAAGGAGCACGCGGCGGAAGGCCGCCAGGCGGCTGTAGCCGTCCACCATGGCCTGTTCCTCGATGTCCTTCGGCACGGACCGGAAGAAGCCCATGAGCATCCACACCGAGACCGGGATCGTGATCGTCGGGTAGATGACGACCATCGACCAGCGCGAGTCCTGGAGGCCCAGGGTGGCGACCACTTGGGACATGGAGATGAACAGCAGCGACGGCGGGATCAGGTAGACGAAGAAGATCGCGATCCCGAGCGCACCGCTGAAGCGCATCCGGAGGCGGGCGAGACTGTAGGCGGCGGGCAGGCTGAGCAGGAGGGTGATGGCGACGACGCAAACCCCCACCACCAGCGTGTTGAGCGCGAAGGTGTCGAAGGCCGTCTGGGTGAACAGGTAGGTCCAGTGCGACCAGGTCGGGGCCTGGTTGAAGACGAACGGGTTGTTGCCGACCTTGATGAGGTCCGTGTTCCGCTTGAAGGACATGATGAGAGCTATGTAGAAGGGCAGTGCGCAGAACAGGGAGAACAGCACGACCAGCACGTAGAGCGCTACCCTCCCGCCGACGTAGCGGGCCCGGCTCGCCGAGCGCCCGCGGAGGACGAGGTCGGGGGGCCCGGCGGCGGCAGCGAGGGCGGAGGCCACCTTCAGCGCACCTCCGAGCGGCGCGCAGCGGTAAGGATGAGGACGGCGAAGGCGAGCAGGACGGGGAAGAGGAACAGTGCGATCGCCGCCCCCGACGCCAGGTCGCCCCCCTCGATGCCGGTGAAGAAGGACCAGGTGGGGATGATCTGCGTGGCGTTGATGGGGCCGCCCCTGGTGAGCACGTAGACCACGGTGAGGTCGGTGAAGATGAGGATCGCCCCGAAGAGGACGGCGACCGCGATGAGGGGGAACGTCAGGGGGAGTGTTATCTCGAGCATCTTGCGCCAGAACCCGGCGCCGTCCACCTCGGCCTGCTCGACCAGGTCGTCGGGCACCGAGAGCAGGCCGGCCATAGTGATCACGGCCGCCAGCGGGGTGATCCTCCAGACCTGGATGAGTACGACGGCTGCCACGGCCAGGTGCGGGCTGCCCAGCCAGTTGAGGCTCTGGTGGATGAAGCCCAGCTGCTCTAGCACCCAGTCGATGGGGCTGTGCAGGCTGTCGAACATCCACAGCATGATGATCGCCGTGAGCGACACCGGCGTGGTCCACGGCAGGAGCACGAGGAAGCGGACGATCCACTTGCCGTGGAACTCCTTGGACAGGACGATGGCGAGGATCGTGGAGAGGACGACGATGATCGCCAGCGAGATCAGCGTGATGACGGCGCTGTTGATGAGCGACCGGATGAACGTCGGGTCGTGGACGACCGAGATGAAGTTGGAGAGGCCCGCCCAGTGGATGCTCGGGCTGCCGATCGTCGCCGTGGACAGGCTGTAGGCGATGGCGAGCCCGAAGGGGATGGCGACCAGGCCGATGATGTAGACGATGGACGGGAGCAGCATGAGGGAGGCGAGGGGGCCCTCCCGCTCGAGGAGGTAGCGGCGGGGCCGTCCCTCCCCCCGCGGCGGCCCCGTCCGGCGCCAGCGGCCCACGCCGCCTGCCCTGACCGTGGCGATCGGTAGGGCGGTGTCCTGGCCGGTGGCGTATACGCCGCCGGAGGCACTTGTCACGGAGCGCTGCCCACGGGGCGCGGGTCCTTGCGGTTGCCGGTCTCCTTGTCGAAGAGGCGGAGGTCGGACCCGTGAACGACGAATTCGTGGGGCTCGCCTGCCGAGACCGCCACGGTCACGTTGAACGGGATCACGGATCGCACCCGGGCGTCGGCGAAGCCGTCGATGGTCCCGACCAGGTGGCGCTCGGAGCCCAGGTGCTCGACCCGCTGCACGTGGAAGGTGAGTGCCATGTCCCCGTCGCCCGGCGGCGTGACCTCGACCGGGAGGAAGGTCTCGGGTCGGAAGCCCAGGAGGTCCGTCCCGCGGTCTAGCACGTTCATGGGGGGGGACCCGACGAAGGTGGCGACGAAGGTGTCGGCGGGGTGGTCGTAGATCTCTCGCGGCTTGCCGAGCTGGCGCAGGCGGCCGTCGGAGAGCACGGCGATCCGGTCGCCCATGCCCATGGCCTCGACCTGGTCGTGGGTCACGTAGATGGTCGTGGTCCGGACCCGGCCCTGGAACTCCTTCAGGTCGTCACGGGCGGCGGCACGGAGCTTGGCGTCCAGGTTCGACAGCGGCTCGTCGAGGAGGAAGACCGCCGGGTCGCGGACCAGGGCTCTGGCGAGCGCCACCCGCTGGCGCTCGCCGCCCGACAGGGCGCGGGGCTTGCGCTCGAGGAGGTGGCCGATCCCGAGCAGCTCGGCGGCCCAGGTGGCCTTCGCCAGCCGCGCCGCTTTGGCCATGCGCTCCGCCTTCAAGGGGAACTCGATGTTCTCCTGGATCGTCTTGTGCGGGTAGAGCGCGTAGCTCTGGAAGACCATGGCGATCTTACGGGCCCGCGGGGGCAGGCCCGCCACGGCGTGGCCCCCGATCCAGATCTCCCCAGACGTCGGCTGCTCCAGGCCGGCGATCATACGCAGGAGCGTCGTCTTCCCGCACCCCGAGGGGCCCAACAGGACCAGGAACTCGCTCTCCTCGGTGGCGACGTCGATGCCGTCGACCGCGTTGGTCTTGGAGCCTTCGTATCGCTTGGTCAGCTGGCGGACGTCGACGATGGCCACGGATCAGCTGACCAGTCCCCGCGCCTTCCACTTGGCGAAGATGGCGTTGATCTGGGTCTCCGCCTGGGCCACCGACTCCTTGGGCGTCTGCTTCCCCTGGGCCGCCCGCGCCATCATCTGGGGGAGGATGAAGGTCGTGAACACCTCGCCGATGGCGGCGTTGGCCGGCCCCGGGTAGCCGATGTTGGTGGTCCAAGAGGTGGCGTCGGCGAGCAGCGAGAGCTTGTCGTCCGGCTGGGACCCGAAGGGGTCCTTCTTCACCCAGCCGATGACCTGGGGGTCGTTCTTCGGCCAGGCGGAGAAGTTGTAGAGCTTGGAGTGGTACGAGACGCTCGGCTCGTTCGCCGCCAGGTTGAGGAGGAACTCCTTGGCGGCGTCGACGCTCTTCGAGAACTTGGGGATGATGTAGATGAGCACGACGTGCTGGCTGGCGAGGCCCTTGCCCCCCGGTCCCTTGAGGGCCGGGGTGAAGAAGACGTCCTTGGCCACAGTTGGGTTGGCTGCCTGGGCGCTGCGGTAGGCCGAGATCGAGTTGAGGATGTAGGAGAGCTGGCCGGCGATCAGCCCGTCGTTGTTCGAGGCCGCGTTCCAGCCGAATATCTCGCTGGTCATGTCCTGCTTGTACAGCTTCGCCATGTAATCGACGGCGTCGATCACCTCCGGCGAGTTGATCACCACCTTCTCGCCCATGTCCTGGATGGAGCCGCCGAACGACCAGATGGCTGCCCGTGCCGCCATGTTGGAGTCGATCTCGTTGGACATCCCGACCCCGACCGGGATCTTGAACTTGTCCCTCACCTCCTTCCCGCCCTTCAACAGGTCGTCGTAGGTGGCCGGGCCGTTGGGCATGCCCACCTTCTCCCACATGCTCTTGCGGTAGTCCCCGGGGTCGGGGACCCAGCTGTGGGTGAACCCGTAGTACTTGCTGGTCGTCGGGTCGTACGCCGAGGCCTTGGCGAAGGCCACCTGTGGCCCCCAGTGCTTGACCGCCTCCTCGTTCACGTCGTTCAGCGGGACGACCGACGGCTCGAGCTGGGCGGGCGGCGACTGCCACTCGATCAGGTCGTGGCCGGTGCCCGAAGAGAGCTCCGACGCGGTGCGGGGCACGATGTCGGCGTAGGAGATGTGGTCGACGGTGACGTTCACCCCCACCTGCTTCCCCCAGTTCTTGGCGAAGGGGTTGAACCAGGTGTCGTAGGAGGGCACGAAATGGCTCCACTGGAGGATCTTGAGGTCGCCCGAGAGCTTGGAGCTCGGCTTCAGGAACGTCGTGGCGGGCGCGGCGCTCGTCCCGGCCCCTCCGGCCGCAGCGGTAGTCGTGGTGGCGCCGCCGCTGGTCCCCGAGCCGCACGCGGCGGCCACGACCGAGAGCCCGGCCACCCCCGCTGCCACCTCCAGGAACCGGCGCCGGGACATCCCTCCAGCCACGTCACCCTGCTCTGTCATGGTCCCCTCCTCGGTCATCGGGCATCCCCATGCCCGATGACGGAGACTAGCCCTGTTGCACGGCCGCGTCGATGCGGGCCAGGACGTCCTCGGTCAGCCGGGGCAGCACGGCCAGGGCGGCCAGGTTCTCCTTCACCTGCTCCACCCGGCTGGCCCCGGTGATCACCGACGAGACCCGGGGGTTGCGGGCGCACCAGGCGATGGCCAGCTGGGCGAGGGAGCAGCCGAGGTCCTCGGCCACGGCGGCAAGGGCCCGGACCTTCTCGTTGCGCCCGGGGTCGGTGAGGGTGCCCCGCAGCCACTCGTAGCCGGGCAGGCTGGCCCGGCTGCCTTCGGGGACCCCGTCCAGGTACTTGCCGGTGAGGAGCCCCGAGGCCAGGGGACTCCACGTGGTGAGGCCCAGCCCAGTGTCCTCGTAGAGCCGGGCGTACTCCTGCTCGACCCGCTCCCGGGAGAGCAGGTTGTACTGGGGCTGCTCCATCACCGGCTTGTGCAGGTGGTGCCGCTCGGCGATCTCCCAGGCCGCCCGGATGTCGTCGGCGCTCCACTCCGAGGTCCCCCAGTAGTGGGCCTGGCCGCGGCTCACGATGTCGGACATGGCCCACACCGTCTCCTCCACCGGCGTCTCGGGGTCGGGCCGGTGGCAGAACACGAGGTCGACGAAGTCCAGGCCGAAGCGCTCCAGGGACGCGTCGATGGCGTGGAGCAGGTACTTGCGGTTGAGGGTGTTGCGGGTGTTGACGGTGTCGTGGAGGCCCCAGAAGAACTTGGTGGACAGCACGTAGCTGTGCCGGGGCCAGCCCAGCTCGGCGATGGCCGATCCCATCATGCGCTCGGACTCGCCGCCGGCGTACGACTCGGCGTTGTCGAAGAAGTTGACCCCGCCGTCGTAGGCGGCGGCCAGGCACTCGCTGGCGCGAGCGCCGTCCATCTGGGGCCCGAACGTCACCCACGAGCCGAAGCCGAGGACGCTCACCTCGAGCCCGGAGCGGCCCAGCCGCCGGTACTCCATCGCCGCCTCCGTCGTCGTCGCCGCCATGGTCGTGGTGCTCCTCTCATGTCTCGGGTCGGAGAGAGCCGAACTGGCCCTCGGTGGGCTCCGCTCAGCAGAACCACGGCTCGGTGAGCCGCGGCCTCCCCTCGATCGAGCCGGTCGGCACCTGGCTCTCCGGCCGAGGGGCCCGGGCGGCGCGGGGCGCCCCGGCCGCGCGGGAGACCGCGTCCCGGACCCGCTCGTGGGTGATCTCGACCCGCTCCGCGGTGGCCGCCGCAGCCTCTGCC
>JBOGGR010000494.1:0-2481 GCA_050744025.1 Acidimicrobiales bacterium | reverse complement strand
CGAGAGGTCCGGACGAGGTGGAGGGATCTCCCGGCGGACGGTCCTGAAGGGGGGCGCGGCCGTCGGGGCCGCCATGTGGGCGGCGCCGGTGATCGAGAGCATGGCCCACTCGGCAGCGGCATCGAGCGCGGCGACCGGCTCCATCTGCGGGGGCACGTGCGCCAGCCCCCAGGGGGGCGGCCAGGTCCTGAGCCTCACCCTCCAGTACACCGGAGAGGGGTGCAGCGCCTCCAGCAACTGCCAGGCGTCGGGCAAGACCTTCTGCTCGGACTCTGGTGCGGCCACCATCGAGACCTCGGGGTGCGCCTACATCGTCATCACCCAGGGGTCCCAGGGGCCGGGAGGCACCGTGCCGCAGACGCCCGGGAGCCAGGCGGTGCTCTTCGCGGGGACGGTGTGCGTGGGCGACAAGTTCACGGTCCCGGACACCGCCCATGCCACCACGTCGTTCAAGGCCCAGACCAACTACTACGTCTACCTGCCGGCGTCGTCGGGTACGTCGGGCACGATTGTCCAGTACGGCACGTTCCACACCTCGTGCTCCCAGCCCCTCGTCATAGGCGACGAGTACGGGTCGCTGAAGCTGACCGGTGGTGCCGCCTCGGTCGGCGGCATGGGCGGCAAGGGCGGTAAAGGGGGCAAGGGGGGGAAGGGCCCGTAGTCCATCGGGCGGCCTCGGTCGGGTTCTGCATCATGATGGTATGATGCGATATGCGCACGACCATCGACCTCCCCGACGACCTCCACAGGGCGGTCAGCTCCCTCGCCCGGGACCGTGGTCAGAGCCTCAGCCGGACGGTGAGTGACCTTGTAGGACGGGCGCTGCGCACCACCACGGGAGGGGAGAGGGTTAGCCTCGACGCTGCCACCGGGCTGCCGCTGGTACGGCTCGGCAAGCCGGTGACGACCGACATGGTACGCGCCGCCGTCGACGAGGAATGACCCATCTGCTCGACAGCAACGTCCTGATCGCTCTCGCCGTCGGCGACCACGTGCACCATCGGGCCGCCATACGGTGGTGGACGGGCACGGACGAGCGCTTCGCCACCTGCCCGATCACCCAGGGGGCGCTGGTACGCCTGCTCGTCCGCGAAGGCCTGGGCGGTGAGGATGCGGCACGGGCGCTCGGCCTGCTGACCGGGCACAGCCGCCACGCTTTCTGGCCGGACTCGATGGGCTACGAAGAGGTGGACCTGACCCACGTGTTGGGGCACGGCCAGGTCACCGACGCCTATCTGGCGTCACTCGCCCGCCGCCAGGGAGGCCGGCTCGCCACCTTCGACAGGGGCCTCGCCGAGCGCGCCGCCGACGTGGTGACGCTCGTCCCCCTCGAGTAGCCGTGCCCGGCGCGGCGGCTTGGTGGGGCAGCCCCCCCGCCAGAGGTACCCTGGGTCACGATGAGGACCCTGGTGCCCGACCCGGCGCCTCCCGAGGTGCAGCAGCTCATCGAGCGACGCAAGCGCCTCGGCCTGGACGGCTACGACGAGGTGTGGGAGGGCGTCTACCACATGGCCCCGATGGCTCGCTTCCGTCACGGGCGGCTGCAAGTCCAGCTCGCGAGGCTCCTGGGGCCTCACTCGGACGCCGCGGGGCTGGTGGACAGCGGTCCCTTCAACCTGGGCGACGGGCCGGAGAGCTTTCGGGTGCCGGATCTCGGGTACCACCGCCAGGGGCTCGACCCGGAGGCGCTGTACGTGGCTACGGCCGCCATGGTCGTCGAGGTGGTGTCACCGGACGACGAGACCTACGACAAGCTTGCCTTCTACGCCGCCCATGGGGTGGACGAGGTGGTGGTGGTCGAGCCGGTGGAGCGACAGGTGCGCATCTTTGCCCGGGACGGCAGCCACTATGCCGAGACGGGCCGGAGCAGCCTGCTGGGAGTCCAGGGGGCAGACCTCGCCAGTCAGCTTCGCTGGTCGTAGACGGCCTCTACCTGCACGTCGTTCACCCGGACCTGCGGGACTCCGCCGGGGACCACAACCGTTCGACGGGCAGGGCGACGAGCCGGTCCTCCACCCGGTAGCCGTGATCGCCGGTGTGGAACACCACGCCGGCGAGGAAGGCCTCCCCGAGGTGTCGCGCAGGCGGCGCAGCGGGCCAAGATCCGCGGCGCGCACCCGTCCGCCGGCCTTGACCTCGAAGGCCACCACACCCCCGTCGGCCCGCTCGATCACCAGGTCCACCTCGTTGCCGTCGTAGGTCCGCCAGTGGCCCACCCGGGCGATGCCCTCCATCCAGCTCACCTGCTCGAGCACCTCGCCGATCACGAACGTCTCCAGGAGGTGGCCCAGCTCGGTGATGCTCGTCGGGTCGGCTCGGGCCAGGCGAGGGTTGCCAACTGCTGAGCGGAATGAGTGATTCTGTCTCGGCCGGCCATGAGTGTCACACCCCCTGGTCATGATGGAGACCGTGAGGCTGTCCGAGTGGGCAAGGCAGAACGGAGTGAGCCGCCAGAGCGCCACCCGCTGGTTCCACGCCGGG
>JBOGGR010000493.1:0-1611 GCA_050744025.1 Acidimicrobiales bacterium | reverse complement strand
CGCCGGCCCCGTCCGCCCCGCCGAGCCCGCCGGCCCAGCGCCCCTCGGCGTCCCCCGCCACCTTCACCGCCAGGCGCGGCCGGCCGCCCCGGCTCAGCTCGTCGACCCGACCCGAGGCGACGAGGCGCCCACGGTGGACGATCGCCACCGACTCGCACAGGTGCTCGACGAGGTCGAGCTGGTGGCTCGAGAACAGCACGGTCGCCCCGTCCCCGGCCCTCTCGGCCAGGACCTCGCTCATGGTGTCGATCCCCACCGGGTCCAGCCCCGAGAACGGCTCGTCCAGCACCAGCAGCTCGGGGTCGTGCACCAAGGCGGCGGCCAGTTGGACCCGCTGCTGGTTGCCGAGCGACAGGGCCTCCACCTTGGTCGCCCCCTGGTCGCCGATCCCGAGGCGCTCGGCCCAGCGCCGGCCAGACGTGCGGGCCCCGGCCGGGCTCATGCCGTGCAGGCGGGCCAGGTACTCCAGGTGCTCGCCCACGGCCATCCCGGGATAGAGGCCCCGCTCCTCGGGCATGTAGCCGAAGCCCTGGAGCGCCTCGGGCCCCACCACCTCTCCCCGCCAGCGCACCTCCCCGCCGTCGAGGGCGGTCACCCCGAAGATGGCCCGCATGGCCGTGGTCTTCCCCGCCCCGTTGGGCCCGAGGAAGCCGAATACCTGACCTGGCGGGACGCTGAACGTGAGCCCGTCCAGGGCCACCACGTCCCCGTAGCGCCGCCGCAGGCCGATCAGGTCGAGCATCGTCCTCCTTCCTTTCCTGCAACTCGAAGAGGATAGGAACAGCAGCGGCGCGGCACCGCCCGAGTGGCCGCTCCCGGTCCTCCCGCCGGCGTCGCGAGCCCCGCTCGGCCCCTCAGCCGGGCCGCGGTCGCCGTCGACTTCCCCGGTGCGGGAGGGGGGACCGGGCCCCCAGGGGGACGATGCGCAGCGAGGCGTCGTTGGCATGGGCAGCCAGAGTCCTGAGATCGACCGGGTCACCTGTGATCACGGTCCCACCCCGCCGGCTGGCCGAGGCGATGACGGCGGCATCGACAGTGTCGTGGGTTCCGGCCCGGCCGCAGAGCACTCCGGCTGCCCGGGCCAGGGCTTCGTCCAGGCTCTCGATGAAGCAGCCCCTGAGCGCCTGGGCGAGACGGGCCTGCTCGGCCCCGCGCCAGACCTCGACCAGCACCGGTGCCGGGACCACCGGCTCCACGCCATCGGCTCGAGCCGTGCGAAGGGCGGTCCAGGCCCCCCGGTCGTTGCGGTCGAGAGCGATCAGGGCGCCGGCGTCGAGGGTCACCGGCTCAGGACGCGCGGGCAGGCTGACCACCGGCCCTGCGGCCTGGCCTTACCTTGGCCACCTTGGCTCGCCAGGCAGCCATCTCCTCCTCGGTGATCCGGCCGTGGTCCGCCTCGTACGAGGCGATGGCCTCGTCGAGACGGCGACGGCGCAGCCTCTGCTCGGCTGCCTGTGTCAGCCACCGTGAGAGGGTCACCCCCTCGTCCCTTGCTGCCGCCTGAGCTTCGGTCCAGACCGTCTCGTCCATAGAGGCGCTGTACTTGCGGGCCGTCACCACCTCGACTTTACTACCTGAGTCGGGTCGCGGACGGGCAACGTCCCGCTTGTC
>JBOGGR010000492.1:0-3192 GCA_050744025.1 Acidimicrobiales bacterium | reverse complement strand
GCCAACGCTGTGCGCATCCCCCTCTCCTCGGCGTTCTACCGCTGGGTGGCCGGCGCCCCTGGTGGTCAGAAGGGGTATCTCCGGCACCTCCGGGCCGTGGTCGAAGCCGCGATCCACCAGCACCTCGTCGTGGACCTCACCTGGTGGGACAGCCTGGGAGCTGGGCGCCAGCTGCCCGAGCTGTACCGGCAGTGGCTGCCGATGATGGGCACTGTCGAGCGGATGCTCGCCAAGGTCCCGGGGGTGGTCTACGAGCCGTTCAACGAGCCCCATGACATCGGCTGGGCCTCCTGGGAGCAGGTGAGTGCGGGCGAGCTGCGGTACTGGCGACAGCGGCTCGGATATCGCGGCCCCCTCCTCCTGGACACCATCGACTACTCGTGGAGCTTCGACCCCCGCGTCGCCACGGACCTCCTCCGGCTCGACAAGCACCTGAACGGGAGCGCCGACGTCCTCTTCGCCAACCACCGGTACGCGAACGCCAGCACGTGCTTCTGCGGCGCCGAGCGGCGGGAGTGGCAGGGCGGCGTCGGAACCTACGTAGGACGCTTCCCGATCCTCGGAACCGAGTACGGCAACTTCGACCACCAGGGCCCACCGCAGCCCCGATGGGACCGCCAGTTCCTCACCTACCTCTCCCAGCACGCCATCCCGCACGGCCTCAACGGAGCCATGTTCTTCGTTTGGCGCTGGATCGACCCGAACTCGATGACCACGGCCGGGGCGGCCCGGCTCACCAGCTGGGGTCGTATCGTCGAGCAGGACGTGCTCAGCCACCGCCTGGCTCAGAGCCACCGGTCGTGAGTGGGCACCGCCGCCCGGCTCACCGGAGCCCATTCAGCCAAGAGGCTCAGACCTAGACGCCGGAGGGCGCGGCCACGGCTGCGGCCACCGCCGTCCCCGGCAGTGCCTCGGTGGCAGCGGCCGGTCCGACGGCATGGCTGAGACGGCCGCTGGAGCTCGCAGCCGCGAGGATGGCCGCCACCACCCAGAAGGGCTGGGCCAGGCCACCCGAGCTGAAGTAGGGAAAGACGGCGTTCATGGGAACCAGCAGCGCCACCATCACCGCCAGCGACCGAGCCATGGCCCTGCCCTCGTTCGGGGGCGTGGGAGCTCTGGAGCGCCGTCCGAGCCGGCGTGACCGGGCGAAGAGGCACCACATGAGGCCGCCATAGGCGCCGAGGACGAGCACGCCCCCCTCCATGAGCAGCGTCACGTACTGGGACTCGGTGTATTGCCAGTTGATGTTGGACGGGAGCTCCGCGCCCCATCCCGCCACCGGGTGCTCCCCGATGGCCGGGAAGTATTGACCCGTCCAGATCTGGAGCCGGTACTCGATGGTCTGGGGAACGAGGGAGCTTCGGGCGCTGCCCGCCGTCCTCGTGAACTCGTCGTGGAGCCGGTGCCCGAAGTAGGAGCCGAAGGCCACGCCGAGGACGATGATGCCGACCCCGAGCCACCGGACCACCTGGCGCAGCCGCCCGTACCACGCCCCGAGGATCACCGCCCCGACCACGGTGCCGAACATCGCCGACAGCTCCGCAGTAAGGAGAAGGGCGGTCGCCGCCAGGAGCAGGATCAGCAGCAGCCTTCGCCGCGGCAGCGGCGGGTCTCCCTCGAGGATAAGGGCCAATCCGGCGAGGAGGACGACGAACAGGTAGCCGGCCAGGGGTGTCCAGTGGGAGAACGGCCCGGTGGCCCGGGCGAAGTAGTGGTACGCGTAGGTGTTGAAGACGCCGCCACCGGTCAGGTAGGCGACGAAGCGCTGCACCACGTGGAGGCGGAACTGCTGGAGGATGGCGAGCAGCGACACGGGCACGCTGGACCACAGGAAGAGGGCCAGGGCCCGCCTTCGCTGATGGCGGAGCGGCAAGGCGGTCAGGACCGCCCGGTAGAGCAGGAGGAACTGGAACGGCCCCAGGAGCGCCTCGAAGGCCCGCAGGCCGAGGGGCTCGTGGAAGCGAACGACGGCGATGCCGCCGACGAGGAGCCAACCGGCCGCCCACGCCAGGAGCAGCCAGTCCAGCCCCGACCAGGCCACGGCCTGGCGCCGGGCCGCTGTCAGCAGGATGATCACCCCGAGGAACGCGACCAGGGCCTCCGAGATCCCCAGATGGGGGATGGGGAAGCCGCGGCGGAAACCAGACGTGACAGGGACGAGGACGACCAGCACGTAGGCCCCGATGGCGGGGCGCCACAGCGCCACCAACCCGAGCGTCACGACGGCCACGCCAGCCACGCCGTACAGGGGCTTGAAGGCCACCGCGGCCCCGATCCCGACGCCGCTCACCACAGCCACGAAGGCCAGGAAGCCGACACGAGAGCCCCGCGCCAACCAGCCCAGCTCGAGAGGGTCGGGGCGCCGGCGACCCCGCTGGGACCTGAGCCCGGAAAGGGGTCCCGATGGAAGCGCCGCCTGTGGCCACGGGACTGGGCCTGCCCGTCCCCCGACGGCGACGCTCACCTGCTGACCGTGCTCCCCGAGACCCGCTCGGGGACATCGTCCACGAGCTCGGGGGGAGAGGCGCCGCGGTCCATCGGCCGACTCGCGACCACGCCAGGGGGGTGTTGCCCGTTCCCGTTCACGGCGCCGGGCGGCGCCGGGTCGGGCAGCCCGGCGGGCACCTCGGCGGGCACGTCGGCGGCCACCTCCCCCTCCCCTCCCCGCACCCCGAGCCTCCGCAGGATCGGCTCGACGAGCCTCTGCGAGCCAGCCGACCCCAGCCTCTGCAGCGCACGGAAGCCACGAGCCGACCCCACCCTCTGCAGGGCACGGAAGCCACGAGCCGACCCCAGCCTCTGCAGGGCGCGGAAGCCACGAGCCGGATACGAGGCGACTCGCAGGGCCGACTCGTCGAGCGGGGCCACCTTCCTGCTGCGAGCTATGACCAGGCCCCAGCCCGGCGAGGCACCGAGCTCGTCGAGGGTCGCGACGATTCCCTGGACCTCCCGGACCCGTGACCCGGCCGCCACGACCAGCACGGTCAGGTCGGCCCCGAGAGCCGCCAGCCCTCCTCCGCCCTGTGGTGCCCATGGGCCCACCGCCACGATGTCCAGCCGGAGCTGCTCACCAGCGCCCCCCGTGGTGCCATGCCCGTCGAAGGCCGTCCCGACGGACGGTGGCGCGTCGGGCGGCAGGTTGCGAGCCGCCCGGAGCACCTCACCGACTGCGGTGGCTCGCGCATCCAGGCG
>JBOGGR010000491.1:0-2638 GCA_050744025.1 Acidimicrobiales bacterium | reverse complement strand
CGCCCCCGCCGCCCCCGCCCCCGCCGCCCGCGCCCCCGCCGCCCCCGCCCCCCCCGCCCCCGAAGGGGCGCCGTGCCCCTGAGGCTCGCGATCGGCTTCGCCGCCACCGCCCTCGGGACGGGGTTCGTGGCCTTCCGGGCGGTGTTCCTCGTCCGCCTGGCCGCCGCCGGCCGGCCTGCCAAGGGCCGGCTCGCCAACCTCCCCCGCCAGATCTGGGCCGAGGTGATGGACGTGTTCGGGCAGCGCAAGCTGCTTGCCCGCAGCGTCCCGGGCCTCGCCCACTTCGTCACGTTCTGGGGGTTCATCGCCCTCCTGTTCACGATCATCGAGGTGTACGGGGACCTCTTCTTCCGCCGGTTCGCCATCCCCGGCATCGGGACCAGCGCCGGCCTCGGCTTCACCGAGGACCTCTTCACCACGGCCGTGCTGGTGGCGGTCGTGGTGTTCGCCGTCATCCGCGTGGTCGAGCGCCCGGCGCGCAAGGAAAGGGGCTCCCGCTTCTACGGGTCCCACACGGCGGCCGCCTGGGCGGTCCTCGCCCTGATCTTCCTCGTGGTCGCCACCCTGCTCGTGTACCGGGGGGCCCAGATCGACAACGGGACCTTCCCCTACGGCAACACGTGGTGGACCTTCGCCTCCCACCTCGTGGGCGACGCCCTGGCGCCCCTCGGCCCGGGGGGGGCCGACGCCGGCATCGAGACGGCCTTCGTCCTCGCCCAGATCGCCGTGGTCTGGGGCTTCTTCGTGCTGGTGGTCAACTCCAAGCACCTCCACATCTTCGTGGCCGAGCTGAACGTGCTCCTCTCCCGCCGGCCCAAGGCGCTCGGCCCGCTCGACACCACGCCCGACATGGACCCGGAGCACCTGTCCGAGGACGACGTGTTCGGGGCCGGGCGCATCGAGCACCTCTCCTGGAAGCAGATGGTGGACCTCTACTCCTGCACCGAGTGCGGCCGTTGCCAGGACCAGTGCCCGGCCTGGGCCACCGGCAAGCCGCTCTCGCCCAAGCTCGTCATAATGAACCTGCGGGACCACCTCTTCGCGAGCGCCCCGGCCCTGGTCGGGCCGGCCTCGACCGGAAGGACAGAGGTGGACGTGGTGCCGGACGTCATCGAGCCCGACGTCCTGTGGTCCTGCACGACCTGCGGGGCCTGCGTGGAGGAGTGCCCGGTCGACATCGAGCACGTGGACACCATCGTGGACATGCGCCGCTACCAGGTGCTGATGGAGTCGTCCTTCCCGAGCGAGGCCGGCACCATGCTGCGCAACGTCGAGAACCGGGGCGACCCCTGGGGGCTCGGCCAGGCCCACCGCCTGGACTGGGCCGAGGGCCTCCCGTTCCCGGTGCGCGTGGTGGGCGACACCATCCCCGACGACGTCGAGTACCTGTTCTGGGTGGGCTGCGCCGGGGCGCTGGACGAGCGGGCCCGCCGGGCGACCCAGGCCGTGGCCCGGCTGCTGCACCGCGCCGGCGTGGGCTTCGCCGTCCTCGGCCCGAAGGAGTCGTGCACCGGGGACCCGGCCCGGCGCATGGGCAACGAGTACCTCTTCCAGACCCAGGCCCAGCAGAACATAGAGACGCTCGACGCCGTCGGCGCCCGCAAGATCGTGGCCTGGTGCCCTCACTGCTTCAACACCCTGGGGCGGGAGTACCCGGCCCTCGGCGGGAACTACGAGGTCGTCCACCACACCCAGCTCCTCCAGCAGCTGGTGGCCGACGGCCGCCTGGCGCCCACCCGGGCGGTGGAGGGCACCGTCACGTACCACGACCCCTGCTACCTCGCCCGCCACAACGACATCCGTGAGGCTCCCCGCTCCGTGCTCTCCGCCGTCCCGGGCCTGTCGTCGGTCGAGATGCACCGCCACGGCAGGCGCACGTTCTGCTGCGGGGCCGGCGGGTCGCGCATGTGGATGGAGGAGCGCATCGGCAAGCGCATCAACGAGGAGCGCACCGACGAGGCCCTGGCCACCGGGGCCGACGTGGTCGGCGTCGCCTGCCCGTACTGCATGATCATGCTGGACGACGCCGTGAAGGCCCGCCAGGCCGACGGCAGCGCCCCCGAGTCCACCCGGGTGCTGGACGTCTCCCAGGTCCTCGAGCCCTCGCTCGCAGAGGACCCTTCGGAGGAATAGCAGCCGTCGCGCCGGCCCGGGGCGCCCACTCCCGTACCCATACCCCCCCGCCGGACCTCGAACTGTGTCGACGAACGGTCGACATATGGTCTGTCGTCGACACAGTTCCCTCTAGGCGAGCCCGGAGAGCGATGACCGGGACCCGCCCTCACCTCAGCTCGGTCCTCTCGGCGACGCCCAGGTCCCCGTCGAGCTCGTACGCGATCGGCACGCCGGTCGGGATCTCGAGTCCGGGGATGGCGTCGTCGGGGATGGCCTCGAGGTGCTTCACGAGTGCCCGCAGGCTGTTCCCGTGGGCGACAACCAGTACGCCGAGGCCGAGGCGCAGATCCGGGACGATGGCGTCGTGCCAGTACGGCAGGAGCCGGTCGACCACGTCGGCGAGGGACTCCCCGGCCGGGAGCAGGTCGGGGGCGAGCCCGGCGTAGCGGGGGTCGAAGCGGGGGTGGCGCTCGTCGTCGCGGTCGAGGAGGGGCGGCCTGACGTCGTAGCTGCGCCGCCACAC
>JBOGGR010000490.1:0-6346 GCA_050744025.1 Acidimicrobiales bacterium | reverse complement strand
GTCCCGGGCCCCGGGCCTGCCCCGGGCCCCGGGCCGGCCGGCTGGTGGTCAGGGCCGGCCATCGTCCAGCTCCCCGGTCGTGACGACGGCCACCCCTGCCTCGGCGAGGGTCGCCTCGGCGGCCCGTGTCGTCGTGGGCGAGACGCCGGCGCACAGGTCGCGGAGCACTGTCGTGTGCAGCCCCGCGGCCTGGGCGTCGCGTGCGGTGGCCGCGACGCAGTAGTCGGTGGCGAGGCCGGCCACGTGGACCGCCTCGATGCCCCTCGCTGCCAGCCACTCGCCCAGCCTGGTCCCCCCGGCCGTGGTCCCCTCGAACCCGGAGTAGGCCGCCCCGGTCCGGCCCTTGGCGAACACGGCGTCGATGGCCGCGGTCAGCTCGGGGTGGAGCTCCGCCCCGAGCGTCCCGAGGAGGCAGTGCGCGGGCCAGGACTCCTGGTAGTCGGGCTCCTGACCCGGGGCGGCGAAGTGCGGTCCGGGGTCCTCGTGCTCGTCCCGGGTGGCCACCACGGCCGCGTACCGGCCCGGGCCCCGGCCCCCCTCCCGGCCCTCGCCCCCCGCCACCGCCCCGCTCACGGGCCCTGCCCGGCCCCCCGCGGCCCCGCCACCGCCATCGCTCCCCGCCCAGGCGCTGATGCGCCTGGCCACCTCGACCCCACCGGCCACGGCCAGAGACCCCCCCTCGCAGAAGTCCCCCTGCACGTCCACGATCAGGAGGGCCGTCGGCACCTCGGCCGGGGGCCCCGCGGTCGGGCCCGCGGCCGGGGCGGCCCCGCCCTGGCCGTGCCGGACCTGGCGGCCTGCGCCGCTCATCGTGTCACCCCGCTCAGCTCGTCCGCGACCGTGAACGCCACCTCCAGGGCAGGGGGGCCGGCCAACATCATCCGGGCCAGTGGCACCAGCTCGGCCACGGCCGAGGCCCGATGGGCCCGGACCTCCTCCAGGGAGGGAAGGGGCGCAGCCCGCCCACCCTCCATGACCCGGACCTGGAGCGGGCGGGCCGTGACGCCCGGGCCGGCCGTGCCGACCCCGCCCCCGCCGACCCCGCCCCCCGAAGCCCCGCCGCCCCCGACGATCTCCACGACCTCTCCCACCGCTCGCCCCTCGCCGTCGAGGACACGCCACGCCACCTTGCGGCCGCCCCGGTTGGCCTTCCCTGCGGACCGCTTGCCGACCGGCCGCAGGTCACCGCCGGGGCCGTCGGCGATGGCGACGAGCTTGTACACGAAGTGGGCGCTCGGCGCCCCCGAGCCGCTCACGAGCTTGCTCCCGACGCCATAGGCGTCGATGGGCTCTGGCGCCAGCTCGTCTATGCCGTACTCGTCCAGGTCCCCGGACACCACGATGCGGGTGCGGGCGGCTCCGAGGGCGTCGAGCAGGGCCCGGGCCCGCCGGGCCTCGACGGCCAGGTTCCCCGAGTCGATGCGGACGGCCCCGAGCCCGGGCCCCGCCACCTCGACGGCGGTGCGGATGCCGGTCGGGATGTCGAAGGTGTCCACCAGAAGGGTCGTCCCCGGCCCCTGGGCCGCGACCTGAGCCTCGAAGGCAGCCCTCTCGCTCCCATGGGCGAGGACGAACGCATGGGAAGCCGTGCCGGTGGTGGGCACGCCCCATCGGCGGCCGGCCTCCAGGTTGGAGGTGGCCGCGAACCCGGCCAGGTAGGCGGCGCGGGCGGCGGCCACCGCAGCCTCCTCGTGGGTGCGCCGGCTGCCCATCTCGATCACGGCGCGCGCCCGGGCCGCCTCGGTCATGCGGGTCGCGGCGGACGCCACGGCCGAGTCGTGGTTGAGCACCGAGAGGACCAGGGTCTCGAGGACGACCGCCTCGGCGAAGCTGGCCTCGACCGTGAGCACGGGGGACGACGGGAAGTACAGCTCGCCCTCGGCGTAGGCGTCGATCGACCCGTCGAAGCGGTACTCGGCGAGACGGCCCAGCCCGGCGGCCCCGACGACGCCGGATGCGGCCAGGGCGTCCAGCTCCTCGGGCCCGAATCGGAACGCCTCGACCGCCTCGACGAGTCGCGCCAGCCCGGCGGCCACGCCGTAGCGCCGGCCGGCGGGGAGGCGTCGTGGGAACACCTCGAAGACGGCCTGGCGGGTGGCCACGCCGGAGGCCATGGCCGCTTCGAGCATGGTCAGCTCGTAGTGGTCGGTGCGCAGCGCCGGGCCCGATGCCCGGGCCGGCCGGCCTGTTAAACTCATCCTGAGTATTTCTAGCGCCCCGAGGCGCTCCGGTCAATCCGGCGCCAGCCCCCGAGGAGGAATGGCCGCGGGCGCGCCCCTGGCCCCGCGCCCGCCCTCGTCGGCCCTGTGCCCTGCCAGGGCCGGGCTCCCCACCTCGGCGTCCGCGGGCCCGGGCCCCCCCGGGCCCAGCGGGACCGTCCCCGCCGCGATCACCGCCGGCGTGAGGTCGTCGAGGGCTCCGGCGTCCCGGCGCCGGCGCGAGCGGAGGAGGACCACCGCCATGCCGACGAACCCGATCGCGACGAGGAGGATGCTCAGGCCCTCGACCGCGTCCCACAGCCCGGCTGCGTTCAGCCACGCGTACTCGTCGAAGAACCGGCCCACGTCCCAGAACCCGATCATGGCGAAGAACACCAGTCCGGCCGGCCCCCGGTTGGCCCTGACCCAGCGCTCGATGGCGAGGAGGACGAGGAACACCCCGATGCTCTCCAGGCACTGGAAGATCGGCACGGGGATGCGGTACCCGGCCTGCCCGGCGTAGCGGAGCCCGTACCACGCCGTCGTGGGCAGGCCGCCGCCGTTGATCTCGAAGTTGGGGCCGAGGATGCGGCCCATGGCCCAGGCGGACATGAGCACCGGGGCGACGAAGTCCATGCCCGACAGGTTGAACAGCTGCCGGCAGTGACGACGGGCGAACCAGAGCCCGGTGGGCACGGCGAACAGCAGCCCGCCGTAAGACGACAGGCCTCCGTGCCAGACGGCCACGATGTCGCCGGGGTGCCCGACGTAGAAGTGGATGTTCGCGAGGACGTGCACGAACCGGGCCCCGACGATCGCGGCGGCCACGATCCAGAGGAAGGCCCGGTTCATCCAGTCGGTGGGGATGCCCCGCGCCCGGAGCCGACGGTTGGTGTACACGAGGCCGAACCAGAACGTGATCGCCAGGCCGATCCCGTACGTGTGGATGTCGAGGGGCCCGAGGTGGAACGCGATGGGGACGGGCTTCACGGCCCCAGCGTAGGCCGGGGGGCCGCCGGCAGAGGCAGCGGCTCCGGGGCCGGCCTCCTTGACAGCCGAACATGTGTTCCCTATGCTGGAGAGGATGGCAGATGGCCTGCGGTGGCGCCTGGTCGAGGACGACGACGAGCGGTGCGGGCAGGGGGAGCTGTTCCCAGAGATGGGCGTGCTGGAGCGCCACATCGGGGTGGGGGAGTACCGGGGCCTCGAGTTCCTCCACGTCCGGGCGAAGCGGGTCATCAACCGGGTGCCGGGCGCCTCGCGCATGCCGTTCGGCTGGACCATCAACGCCTACCGGGGCTGCAGCCACGCGTGCTCGTACTGCGCCGTTGGCGACACTCCGGTCCTGATGGCCGACGGACGGGCCCGGCCCCTGGGCGAGCTCCGGGCGGGCGACCAGGTCTACGGCACGGTCAGAGCTGGTCCCTACCGGCGGTACGTGATCACGTCGGTCCTGGCCCGCTGGCAGACGGTGGAGCCCGCATGGCGGGTCACGCTGGAGGACGGGCGCCAACTCGTGACGAGCGGCGACCACAGGTTCCTCACCGAGCGGGGCTGGAAGCACGTGTCCGGCTCCGACTCGGGACATGACCGGCGTCCTCATCTGACCACGGGCAACAAGCTGATGGGGACCGGTCGCCTCCAGACGGTTCCAGAGGCCGACATCCAGGCCCTGGACCGGACCCGTGACTATCTGAAGATCCGGGGCGGTCTCGGGGAGAGGCTTCGCTTCTTCCAGGCCGTTGATCCTGCGATTGCGAGGAAGCGGGGCATGGTCCCGACGGCAGTCGAGTCCAGTGCGGCTCTGGGAGTCACAGCCGTGGAGCCGCTCGGCATCGACCTGCCGATGTATGACATCACCACGGGCACTGGCGACTTCATCGCTGACGGCGTCATCAGCCACAACTGCTTCGCCCGGCCGACGCACGAGTGGCTCGGGCTCGGCATCGGGGAGGACTTCGAGCGCCGCATCGTGGTCAAGGTCAACGCCGTCGAGAGGGTGACGGCCGAGCTGGCCAGCCGGCGCTGGGGCGGGGACCCGATCGCGATGGGGACCAACACCGACCCCTACCAGCGGGCGGAGGGCAGGTACCGCCTCACGCGGGGGATCGTCGAGGCCCTGGGCGAGGCTGCCAACCCGTTCTCCATCCTCACCAAGTCGACCCTGGTGCTGGGCGACCTGGACCGCCTGGTCGCCGCATCCCGGCGCACGGCTGTGAGGGTCAACCTCTCCGTCGGCACGCTGGACGAGGCGGTATGGCGGGCGTCGGAGCCGGGGACTCCCCACCCCAGCCAGCGTGTGGCGGCGGTGGCCCGGATCAACCAGGCGGGGGTCCGCTGCGGCGTGCTCGTCGCCCCGGTGCTGCCCGGTCTCTCCGACCACCCGGACCAGATCGAGGAGGTGGTGGGGGCGTGCGTGGACGCCGGGGCGGTGTCGGTCTCGGCCTCCCTCCTCCACCTGCGCCCAGGTGTCCGGGAGCACTACCTCACCTGGCTGGCCTCGACCCGGCCGGACCTGGTGGGGGACTACGAGCGTCGCTACCCGGAGGGCAGGGCCTACCTCCCGGGCCGGGACCAAGCCGAGCTGAGCGACCTGGTCCGGCGCCTGGTGGCAGCCCGCCGCCGCGGCCCACCCGGCGCGGCGGAGCGGGCCGCCCGTCAGTCTCCGGCCAGCAGCACGATCTTGCCCACCTTGCCGCCGGCGGCGAAGCGCTCGTAGCCGGCCTCGGCGTCGGGCAGGGGGTGCACGGCCTCGACGAGCACGCGGACCCGGCCGGTGAGGAGGAGAGGCAGGACGTGGTCCTCGACGGCCCGGGCTGCCACGGCCTTGCCCTCGAGCGGCCGGGCCCGGAGGGTGGAGCCGTGGATCCGGGCCCGCCTGCCCATGAGGACGCGCAGGTCCACCTCGGCCCGGGCCCCCGCCCCCGTCCCGATGACGGCGATGCGCCCGCCGGTGGCCAGCGACGCCAGGTCGGCCTCCATGTTGGGCGCACCGATCAGCTCGAGGACCACGTCGTAGGGGCCGTGGCCCCCGGCCTCGTCCGGGGCGACGGCGGTGACGCCCGGCACGAGGGCGGCCACCGCTTCGCGCTGCTCCGGGCGCCTGGACGTCCCCACCACCGTGGCGCCGGCGGCGATGCCGAGCTGGACCGCGGCCGTCCCCACGCCGCCCGCCGCCCCGTTCACGAGGAGGCGCTCGCCGAGAGCGAGGCCGCACTGGGTGAAGAGGGCGTCATGGGCGGTCGTGAACACCTCGGGGAAGCCGCCAGCCTGCTCCCAGGCCAGGCCGGGTGGCACCGGGAGCGCGACCCGCTCGTGGACCACGGCCAGCTCGGCCTGGCCGCCGCCCCCCACCAGCGCCATCACCCGGTCCCCTGGTCCGTAGCGGCTCACGCCGGGGCCGGCCTCCACCACCTCGCCCGCCAGCTCGAGGCCGGGGACGTCGGGAGGGGCGCCCGGCGGCGGGGGGTAGTGGCCGTCCCGCTGGAGCAGGTCGGCGCCGTTGAGCCCGGCCGCCCTGACAGCCACCAGCAGCTCGTCCGTGCCCGGCCGCGGGTCGGGGCGCTCCGCCCACACCAGCCTCTTGCCCTCGATCGTGACGGCCCGCACGGGCCGAGGCTACCGCCGGCCCGGCGGATCAGTTGACCCGGCCGAACCCCACAGGCGTGCCGTCGTAGTACATCGACTCGATGCGGACGGGCGTCCCGGTGGTGTCCGCGACCACGACCTCCCCCCCGCCGACGTACATGGCGACATGCCCGAGGCCCTCGTAGAAGATGAGGTCTCCGGGCTGGAGGTCGCTCTCGGAGATGCGGCTCGTGGCGTCGTACTGAGAGACCGTGTAGTGGGGCAGGCTCACGCCGGCGGCGGCCCAGGCGTACATCACCAGCCCGGAGCAGTCGAAGCCGTACGGCCCGGACCCGCCCCACACGTAGGGCTTGCCCACCTGGGCCTCGGCCGCTCCGACGGCGACGTCGGCGGCCGGGGAGGCCGGAGGTGGTGCGGACGACCCGTACGAGCTCGTCGAGTACGACGAGGAGAAGGAGGATCCCGTCGCGCCGGAGCTGGAGCCCGTCGAGGCGGCGGCGCCGGAGCCAGTGGAGGCGGCCGATGCCGCAGATGCAGCGGCCTGGGCGATGACTGCGGCC
>JBOGGR010000489.1:0-4216 GCA_050744025.1 Acidimicrobiales bacterium | reverse complement strand
GCCGGAGGGGGCCGAGGGACGGAACGGAAGGCTTGGCACGGCCGGCGCCGTTGCGCCAGGATTGATCTCGTGCCCCGCCTCCGCCTCGCAGTGCCGGCGCTCGCCGTCGGCGCGCTGGTGCTGGCCGGCTGCACGGGAGGGGCCGGCACCACGACCACGACCACGGTGGCGCAATCGTCCTCGGGGATGACCACCACCACGGCCGGCTCCTCCGGTCCGTCGACAGCGGGGGCGGCTGCCCTCCAGCAGGCCTACATCGACGTCGTGCGGAAGGTGAAGCCGTCGGTGGTGCAGATCACCGACAGCGTGGGACTCGGCTCGGGAGTGATATACGACAGCAAGGGCGACATCGTGACCAACGACCACGTCGTCCTCGGTGCCCACGGCTTCAAGGTGCAGCTCCCGACGGGGGGAGGCCAGCTGTCGGCCACCCTGGTGGGGTCGTACCCCCACGACGACCTGGCCGTCCTGCGGGTCAACGGGGCCAAGGACCTCCACCCGGCCAGCTTCGGCGACTCCTCCCGGCTCCAGGTCGGCGAGATCGTGCTGGCCATCGGCAACCCGCTCGGCTACGAGAGCAGCGTCACCAACGGGATCGTGAGCGCGACCGGCCGGACGGTCGTCGAGCCCCAGGGCAACGGCTCGCCCAACGGCACGATCTCCAACGCCATCCAGACCAGCGCCGCCATCAACCCCGGCAACAGCGGCGGGGCCCTCGTCGACCTGGCCGGGCAGGTGGTCGGCATCCCCACGCTGGCCGCCGTCGACCCCCAGATCGGCGGGGCGGCGGCCGGCATCGGCTTCGCCATACCCTCCAACACCGTCAAGGACATCGCCGGCCAGCTCATCGCCCACGGCCACGTCGTCAACTCCCACAACGCCGATCTCGGGATCTGCGCCTTCCCCGTCTCCAACGGGCTGGGGCAGCCCGCTGGGGTCGGGATCCAGAGCCTGGTCAGCCGCAGCGCCGCCGGCAAGGCCGGCGTCAAGCCAGGCGACGTCATCACCGCCATCAACGGGACCCAGATCACCAACCTGTCCGACCTCCAGAAGGTCCTGGGGGGCCTCGAACCGGGCCAGACGGTCCAGGTGACGATCGTGAGGCTCGACGGCAGCCAGGCCACGGTCCCGGTGACGCTCGGCACCCTGCCCAGCAACGCCGGCACCTGCTGAGCCCGGGCCGGGAGGCCTACGGGCCCGGCGGCGGGCCTACGGGTCCGGCGGTGGGCCTACGGGTCCGGCGGCGGGGCCTTCGCCGTCACCCGGCGGAGCAGGAGCACCCGCTCGGCCCGGCGCTCCTCCTCGAGGAGCTTCTGGCGGGCTCGGAGGAGGTCGAACTGGGTGATGAGGCCGCCCAGGTGGTCCGGCTCGGCCCGGCTGACGACGGGGACCACGCCGACGCCGAGCAGGGCCATCCGCTCGGCCACGGCCCGGAGGGTCTCGTCGGGGAAGGCCACGGCAGTGGGCTGGACCATGGCCTCCTGCACCAGCTGTACGCCCTGGCCCTCCCTCGCCTCCAGGACCACTGACCAGGGAAGGATGCCGACCAGGCGGTCGTCGTCGACGACCGGGTACAGGCGCTGGCGGCGCTGGGGGGACCCCTCCTCCAGGGTCTCGTGGATCTCCTGCACGGTCTTCCCGGGCTCGACCGTGTACACCTCGGTCGCCATCAGCTCCCTGACGAAGACGGCCTCCAGCGGGTCGACGACGTACTCACGCATGACGTGGAAGCCCCTCCGGGCCACCTTCTCGGTCAGGATCGAGCGCTTCAGGATGAGCACGCTGACAAGGTGGGCCAGGGTGGCGGCGATGAGCAGGGCCAGGAGGCTCCCCTCGTCGTGGGTCAGCTCGAAGGAGAAGATGATGGCGGTGAACGGGGAGCGGGTCACCCCCCCCAGGCCCCCGGCCATCCCTATCAGGGCCCACACGGCGGGGCTGCCGCCCGGAAGGACGTGGCCGAACACCCCGCCCACCGCTGCTCCCATCATGAGGATGGGGGCGATGATGCCGCCGCTCGTGCCCCCGCCCAGCGAGCCGGCCCAGATGACCAGCTTGACGAAGAAGAGGAGCACGAGGGCGCCCAGGGAGAGCTTGCCCAGCAGCTCGAGGTGGATGGTGTTGTAGCCCACGCCGAGGGCCCGCCGGTCCACCAGGCCGCCCAGCCCGATGAGGATGCCCCCTAGGGCCGGCCACCACATCCAGTGGAGGTAGGGCTTCAGCTTCATGAACAGGTCCTCGGCCAGGTACACGGCCTGCGTCAGCACCCAGGCCGCCAGGCCGTTGGCCACGCCGATGGCGGCAGCCCCGACGAGCACGATCCCGTAGAGCGGGGCGTGGTGGGGGACCGGGAAGAGCGGCTGGGGCGAGACGAGGCCGGCGTGGGCCATGACCACCCGGAGGGCGTCAGCCGTTGCGGCCGCGATGCCGATCAGCACCATGGACCGGGGCTTGAACTCGAATACCAGGAGCTCGACGCCGAAGAGGGTGGCCGCCACCGGCGTGCCGAAAACCGCGCTCATGCCGGCGGCCGCGCCGGCCACGAGGAGGCTGCGGCGCTCGGCGGCCGTGAAGCGGAAGAGCTGGCCCACGATGGACCCGACCGCGCCGCCGGTCAGGATGATGGGGCCCTCGGCCCCGAACGGCCCCCCCGTGCCGATGCTGATGGCTGAGGAGATCGGCTTCAGGATGGCCAGTCGGGGGGCGGTCTTGCTCCCGTCGATGAGGATGTTCTCCATGGCCTCTGGGATGCCGTGGCCGCGGATCTGCTCGGACCCGTAGCGGGCCATGAGACCGACCAGCAGCCCGCCGCCGATGGGGATGACGATGGCGATGGCCCCCAGGGTGTTGGCGTTGGGCGAGGTCAGGTGGTAGTCGAGGGTCTGGTAGTAGAGGAGGTGGGTGATGAACCCGATCATGGCCAGCAGGGCGAGCGAGATGCCGGCGGAGAGGCCGCCGATGACGGCGGCCAGGGGGACCAGGCGCAGCACGGCGGGCTTGGTGGTGAAGTCGCCGAGGTCACGCTCGCTCGTGCTCTTCGGCCGCCGGTCGGGCCCGATGTAGGCCGTCTCGCTGGCCCGGGCGCCCGCTGCCGCCTCGCCCTCCTCGGCCTCCTCGGCGGCTTCGAGGGCGGCCGCCTCCTCCGGGCTGGCCGGCTCCGGCCAGGCCGCAACCTCCTCGGCCCGAGCCGCCACCTCGTCCGGGCCGGCGGCCACCCCGGCCGCCTCCTCCGCCGCCTCCTCGGCCCGGGCCACGGCCCCCTCGGGCGCATCCGGCGCCACGTCGTCGTCCGGCACATCGCCAGCCCCGGCCTGCTCCCCCTCATCGCCGGCAGCCCCGGCCTGCTCCCCCTCATCGCCGGCCACCCCGGACTGCCCGCCGGCGGGGCTCCCATCCGCCCGCGACTGGGGCTCGTCGTCGTCGGGCAGGCGGGTCACGGCGGCCGGATTGTATCGTGGTACGACAGATGCTGTCAGATGCCGACTACCGCCGCCTCCTGACGCTGCGGACCGGCCTGCGCCGGTTCCAGCGCTGGAGCGAACGTCAGGCTGGCAGGGCCGGGCTCACCCCTGCCCAGCACCAGCTGCTGCTCGCCATCCGGGGCCACCACGACCCGAGGGGCCCCACCATCGGCGACCTCGCAGCCCACCTCCTGCTGCGCTCCCACAGCGTGGTCGGCCTGGTGGACCGGGCCGACGCCCGGGGCCTGGTCGTCCGCCACGGCCAGGCCGAGGACCACCGGGTCGTGCGGGTCCGGCTCAGCGCAGCGGGGGAGCGCTGCCTCGAGACCCTCTCGTCCCTGCACCTGGAGGAGCTGTCCCGCCTGGCTCCCGAGCTCCAGCCCCTGTGGCAGGGCCTCGAGGTGGAAGGACCGTAGGGTTGCAGAGGATGAACAGCAGCGGCGCGGCCCACGCCCTGTGCCCACCTGCGCCCGCCGCCCGCCCCACTCCCGCACCGCGTGCTCACGCCGGCGAGGCCGGGTCCAGGACCTGGGCCAGGTGCACGGCTCTCCGCCCGGTGGCCTGCTCGATCTGGGTGCGGCAGCTGAACCCGTCGGCGATCACCACGTCGTCGCGCCCGGCCGAGCGCACTGCCGGCAGGAGGACGCGCTCGCCAACGGCCATCGACACGTCGTAGTGCCCCGCCTCGAAGCCGAAGTTGCCGGCCAGCCCGCAGCAGCTCGGCGGGAGGAGGTCGACGTCGAGCCCGGTCCGGCGGA
>JBOGGR010000488.1:0-5996 GCA_050744025.1 Acidimicrobiales bacterium | reverse complement strand
CGCCGGCCCGGCCGGCCGCACCCACCCCTCCACCGCCAACTGGCAGCGCTACTACCACGGTCCCGGGGCGGCCCCGGGCACCGCGTCCAACTACCGGACCTCCTGGCCGGCCTGACCGGCTCGTGCCGAAGGGGCCGGTCGCCGGCCCGGAGGCCTACGAGACCGAGCAGCCTTCCCGGTTGGCGTGGTGCCGGCCGAGCTGCTGCGCTGACCGATCGGCGGGAGGGAATCGGCGTCGAAGCCCGGGCCACTACGGGCGGCTGGCGGCCTGGGCCGCGAAGGCCGAGTGCCAGGCGGCCGCCCCGGCAAGGGCGGCGTCGTCGCCGAGCGCCGCCCTCACCACCTGGGGCAGGGCGCGGGGACGATCCGGCCCGTGGTCGGAGAGGAACCGCTGTACCCGCCCGAGGAAGCCGGGCCCGGACAGCCCCACCCCCCCGCCGACCACCACCACCTCCGGGGAGAACAGCTCGACCAGGTTCAGGATGCCTATCCCTACCGCGGCGACGATCCCGTCCCAGGCGGCGGCGGCCCAGGCGTCGCCGGCAGCGGCCAGGCGGTCGACCTCGGCCCCCCCGCCGCTGCGCCCGGCCTCCCGGGCGAGACGGTCCAGGGCCGACCCCGAGCCGAGCAGCTCCACGGTGGCGGGCCTGCCGGCCTGGAAGGCGGCCCGGTCGATGACCGTGTGGCCGATCTCGGCCAGCGACAGCCTCCCGTGGACGAGCCGGCCGCCTAGGACCACGCCGGCGCCGATCCCGGTGGAGACCGTCACGTAGGCCACGTCGGCCACGCCCCGGCCAGCCCCGAAGTACGCCTCCCCGACGGCAGCCAGGTCCGCGTCGTTGGCCAGGGCGACCGGGAGGCCGATGGCGGCGGAGAGCCGGGTCTCGGCCAGGTCGGCCAGCCAGCCCTCCGGCAGGTGAGGCGCCCAGTCCAGGCAGCCGCCGTGGTAGTCGACCGAGCCTGCCGTCCCCACCACCGCCCCCGCCACCCCCTCCCCCGACGGGCCGGAGAGGACCGACCGGACCAGGTCCACCAGGGCGACGGGGCGGCGGGCGTCGTGGGGCGTGGCCTCCTGGCGCCTGTCGAGCACCCGTCCCCCGGGGTCGACCACCGCCACCCGCATGTGGGTCCCCCCCAGGTCGACGGCCAGCGTCTGCCCCCGGCCCATGAAGGAACGCTATCGGTAGATGCCCTGGCGCAGCGCGGTCGAGACGGCCTGGGCCCTGTGGCGGACGCCCAGCTTGCGGTAGACGGCGCGCAGGTGGGACTTGACCGTCTCCTCCCCGAGCAGGAGCTCGGTGGCGATGTCCCGGTTGGCCAGGCCGTCGACGAGCAGGCCCAGCACCTCGCTCTCCCGATGGCTGAGGCCGCGCTGGGCGCCCGGCCAGACCCGGCCGTTGTCGACGCGGGCGGCGGTCCTGGCCGCGTGGGCGCCGAGCCTCGGGTCCACCACCAGCTCCCCGCCCCTCACCCGCTCCAGGTGCCCGGCCAGCTGCGACCCGCTCAGCGAGCGGAGGAGGTAGCCCGACACGTCGAGCCGGAGGGCCTGGAAGAGGTGACGCTCGTCGGCCAGGTCCGTGAAGACCACTACGCGAAATGGCGGCGATCCCGCCACCAGGCGGGCGGCCACCTCCAGCCCGTCGGCCCCGCCCTGGACCCTCACGTCCACGAGGACCACGTCGGCGCCCAGCTGCGAGGCGCGCCCGGCGATGTCGTCGCTCATGAGGGCGTGCCCGACGACCCGCACCCGGCCGGAGAACGGGCCCAGCATGGCGGCCAGCCCCTTCACGATGATCTCGTCGTCGTCCGCGATCATCGCCCGCACCGGGCCCGCGGCCGTGACATCTCGTACCTTCCCGTTCCCGGTGGTCTCGCTCATGGGGCCGCTCCGGTCCTCTCCCTCTCCTCTGAGCCGGATGGAACCTAGCCACATGGCTCATGGAGGAAACCTCCGCGGGCTAGGAGCGGGCTAGGAGTGGGCTAGGAGAGGACGTCGGCCGTGGTGAACCGGGCCCAGGCGGCGGCGGCGAAGACGGCTGCCCAGCACAGCTGGAGGAGCAGGTCGGCCTCGATCGACCCGTATCCGACCGGAACCCGTAGGAGGTCGGCGAAGGCGGACCAGTGCTGGAGGAACAGCTCGGGGTGGATGGTGTGGAGCTGGGGGACGGAGTCGGCGATCTGGACGGCTATGAAGGCGCCCAGGGTGCCGGCCATGGCTCCCACCGGCACCTCGGTGACCGTCGAGATGAAGAGCCCGATGGCGGCCAGGCCGATCATCGACACCCCCACGATGCCGGCCGCCTCGAAGGCCCGGAGCACGCCCGTCGTGAGCGAGATGCTGAACCCGGACACGGTCGTGACCCGCCCGAGCGGGAACAGGATGGCGCCCGCCACCAGGCCGGCGGCGGCCACCACCAGGGCGGCGACGACGCAGAACACGATGGTCGTGCCGAACTTGGCGGCCAGCAGCCGGGTGCGCCCGGTCGGCCGGGCCAGCAGGTAGCGAAGCGTCCCCAGGTTGGCCTCGCCGGCGATGGTGTCCCCCGCCACGATCGCGACCGCCAGCGGGAGCGGGAACGTGAGGACGAGGGTGAGCCCGGCGATGGCGGCGAAGACGCCGTTGTGGGTGATGTCGGAGACGAAGGCGGGCCCGCCCCCGCCGCCGTTGCCGGCGACGCGGATCGCCACGGCTGCGAGGACCGGGACGGCCGCGAGGAGGACCAGGAGCACGATCGTCCGCCGGCGGCGGAAGACCAGCCCCAGCTCGCTACTCCACATCGAAGCCCTCGCCGGTGAGGGCCACGAAGGTGTCCTCCAGGCTGGGCGCCTCGGCGGCGAGGGAGCGCACCCTCACCCCGGCCCCCACCAGCGCGGCGGTGCAGTCCTCGGGCTCCGCTCCGCGCAGCTCCGCCCGCACGACCCCCTCGGCCGCCGTGGCCAGGCCGATCCCGGGGAGGGCCCCGAGCACGCGCACCGCCAGCTCGGGGTCCGGGGTCCCCACCCGGAGCACCCGGCTCTGGGCCTCCCGCAGGGCGTCGATCGGCCCCTGGGCGGCGACCCGCCCCCCAGACATCACGGCGGCATGGGTGCAGATCTGCTCGACCTCGGAGAGCAGGTGGCTGGACAGGAACACGGTCATGCCGTCCGTGGCCAGGCTGCGGACCAGCAGGCGGACCTCGCGCATGCCCTGGGGGTCGAGGCCGTTGGTGGGCTCGTCCAGGATGAGGAGCCGGGTCGGCCGCAGGAGCGCGGCGGCGAGGGCCAGGCGCTGGCGCATGCCGAGGGAGTAGGCCCGGTAGCGCTTGTCGGCGGCGGGCGTGAGGCCGACCCTCGCCAGGGCCGCCGCCACCCGCTCGGCCCGGCCGGGCACCCTCTCCCCGCGCTGCACGGCGTCCAGGCGGACCAGGTTGTCCCGTCCCGACAGGAAGGGGTAGAAGCCCGGCCCCTCCACCATGGCGCCCACCCAGGGGAGGGCCAGCGAGGCGAGGGCCGGCATCTCGTGGCCGAGCAGGCGGACCTGGCCGGCCGTCGGGAACGCGAGGCCGAGGAGCATGCGGATCGTGGTGGTCTTGCCCGAGCCGTTGGGGCCGAGGAAGCCGAAGACGGACCCCTCCGGGACGGCGAGGTCGATGCTGTCCACCACGTTGCGCCGGCCCAGGCGCTTGGTGAGCCCGGTGGTCTGGATGGCCAGCCCGTCAGGGCTGGCCATCGCTGATGGCGGCGGGGAGGGAGCCCCGGCCGGGGCCATGGCCCCGGCCGGGGGAGGCGCTGAGCTCACGGGACGGGAGACGCTCAGTGGAGCGTGGCGACGGCCGCCTCTAGCGCGGCGGGGGTGACCGCGCCCACGAGCACCGGGCCGCCCGAGGTGACAAGGACGTCCACCAGGGCGGTCTGGATGAGCCGGCCCTGGCCCCAGGGCCCGCTCACGGGGGTCGCAGACCGCAGGAGCGTGGCCAGCTCGGAGCTCGTAGAGCTCGGAGCCGGCTGGCCGGCGCTCTGGCTCCGGCCGGGCTGGCCGGCCAGCCCGGCCAGGGCACCCGGCGACACGGCGAGCACGGTGCCCCAGCCCTTGCCGACGGTGGACACCGGCGCCCCGGAGGCGCTCGAGGCGTTCTTCGCGGGCGCCGCCATGGCCCCCCCGAGGTGCCCGGTCACGACCTTGGCCCCGGGAGGCGGGGTGAAGTCGAAGTTCGAGGCCGCGGGCCGGGTGAACTTCACGTCCATGAAGCCGAAGCTGAGGGCCGGCGAAGAGGCGTTGCGGGCCAGGAGCTCGACCCGCAGGGGCACCCCGTTGCTGGCGTCGACAGCGATCAGGGCGTCGGCGACCAGGCTCTGGGGCGCCCTCGGGGCCAGGCCAAGCTCGTAGACGGCGTGATGGGCCACGTACGCGGTGTCGGTGACGAAGACCCGGGTGGACGGGGAGATCCCGGCCAGCAGCTCCCTGGCCACCTCGCCAGGGGTGGGAGGGGCGCCGGCCTGGGCGCCGGCGGTCGACGGGGTCATGTGCTGGCCCGACGGCGCGACGAGCCGCGTCGCCTTGTACGAGCCGCTCTGCCACACCCAGGCCGAGGTCCCGTCGACGATGACGTCGGTCTCCTCGGACCCGTCGGGAACCGCCACGCGGAGCTGGCCGGGACCGCCGTACCACATGCTGGCGGTGTGGGTGCCGGAGAGGTACGACAGGATCTGGGACCCGGACCCGTGCGTGTAGGCCGAGAGATCCGGCAGGCCCAGGTCGGCCTTCATCTGCAGGGTGCCGGAGAGGTATGGCACGTGCGAGCCGAGGACCTTCTGCACCAGGGCCTGCGCGCTGATGGACGGCAGGTGCGGCGATCCCTGCGCCGAGGCGACCTGGGGCACCACGGCCGCGGCCGCGACCAGCACGGCGGCCAGGGCCGGGGGGATCAGCCAGCGCCGGCGCCGGACGCGGGTGCCCGGGACCGGGTCCGGCAGGGATGCGGACGGGTCAGCCATGCCGACAGCTAAGCACCCCAAGCTGAGAGCGGGGTGAAGAGCGACGAGGAATCTCCTGAACTGCGCCAGGATGAGCCTGTGCGCATCCTTGTCGTGGACGACGAGCCGGCGGTGCTGGGCGCCCTGGACCGGGCCCTGCGCCTGGAGGGCTACGAGGTGGACCTGGCCGCCGACGGGGAGGCGGCCCTGCGGGCGGTGTCGGCCGCAGCCCCCGACGCCATCGTCCTCGACGTGCTCATGCCCCGCGTCGACGGCCTGGAGGTCTGCCGGCGCCTCCGGGCGGTGGGCGACCAGACCCCCGTGCTCTTGCTCACGGCGAGGACAGCAGTGGCCGACCGGGTGGCTGGCCTGGACGCCGGGGCCGACGACTACCTGGCCAAGCCGTTCGCCCTGGAGGAGCTGCTGGCGCGGCTGCGCGCGCTGCTCCGCAGGCCGGGGGCGACAGGCGGAGGCCCCGGCTCGGCCGGGGCCTCCGCCGGCGACGGGGCCGGCGCCCCGACCGCCGGCGACGGCGTCCTCGCCGTCGCCGACCTCACCCTCGACACCCGGGCCTATCAGGCCCGGCGTGGCGGCCGGCTCCTCGAGCTGACCCGGACGGAGATGGCCCTCCTCGAGCTGCTCGTGCGCAACCCCGACCAGGTCCTCACCCGCGACGTCATCCACGACCGGGTGTGGGGCTACGACTTCGGCCCCTCGTCGAACTCCCTCGAGGTCTACATCGGCTACCTGCGGCGCAAGACCGAGGCCGGCGGCGAGGCCAGGCTCATCCACACCGTGCGGGGGGTCGGCTACGTGCTGCGGACCACGGCGCCCCGCTGATGCGCTACCGGTCCCGGCTGGCGGTCGCCACCGGGACGGCGGTGGCCGTCGCCATCGCCCTCGCCTCCCTCGCCGTGTACCTGTCGGTGCGGGCCCAGCTCCAGGGGGCGCTGGGCCGCTCGCTCGTCGCGGCAGCCTCGGCGGAGGTGGCCAGCCTGGCCCGGTCCCCGGCGGGGACCGGGCCGGGCGCGGGCGGCTCGGCC
>JBOGGR010000487.1:0-4251 GCA_050744025.1 Acidimicrobiales bacterium | reverse complement strand
CCGCCTTGATGATGGCGGCCTCGTTGGCGTCCGAGATGGCGTCGGTCCCGCCGAACTTGTGGAAGCTCGACTCGGTCGCCGAGTTCTTGGTGGCGAAGTCGGAGACGAAGCCGGGGTTGTCCACGGTGTCGGTGATGAGCGTCGGAGCCGTCTCGGACCCGCTGTGGGGCCCGCCGGAAAGCGAGTCGACCAGGTGGGCCTGGGAGCCGCTGGCCACGTTGAAGTGGGTGTTGACGAAGCCGAAGTTCGCGATGGCGTAGTCGGCCAGCAGCTCGGAGGTCTGGGACCGGTTGACGCCCTCGGCGGGCCGCAGCGGCGTGTAGCCGGCGGTCGTCAGCTGGGTGTCGACCTGGGTGCCGACCGCGGCCGTCCCGCCGATGATGAGGACGTCGTTGATCCCGTCGGCCTTCAGGATGGCGAGGTCGGCGGAGGACAGCACGCCGGTCGGGCCGTTCACGAGCAGGACCGGGAAGTTCTCGGCGTAGGAGATCGGCGAGGAGCCGAGCGAGTCGACCAGGTGGCCGTTGACCCCGTCGGCGACGATCGCGTACTTCTTGCCGTTCACGGTCTTCACGTTGGTCATGCCCGACTGGGAGTCCACCGCGTCAGCTGTGGCGAAGCGGTCGGCGCCGGAGACCCGGGTGACCGTGTAGGACTTGGCGAGCGTGGTCTGCACGCCCGTGCTGACCGCGGCGGTCCCGCCGACGATCACGACATTCTTCGCGCCGAGAGCCGTCAGCTCGGCAGACGTCTCGGACGGCACGCTGTCGGTGTTGACGAGCAGGATGGGGGCACCTGCCCCGCCGTTCTCCTGGGCGGCCAGGTACGAGGCGGCCAGGGAGTCGGGGAGGTGGTCGGAGAGGCCGTTGGCCACGATGACGGTGGCGGCCCCCTTCGGGAAGGTCTCGGCCGCGATGGCCGCGGCGGTGGCGAAGCGGTTGGGCCCGGCGAGCCGGGTGCCCGTGACGGTCGAGGTGGCGCTGGCGGCACCGGCGGTGCCGATCAGGCTGGCGAACCCGACACCGCCTACGGTGACGGCGGAAACCCCGCCTACCACCAAGCGACGGAGCCAGAGGGGAGTCTTACGCAAAGCGGCCTCCTGGGCGTGTTGAGGAATCGATGTGCTGCTGATCAGGTAGAAGTGAACGGGACGGGGCCATCAGGTGCGGCCCATCAAGATGCTGTGACCACGGTTGTCGTGGCCCGCCTCGAGTCATCGTCGATGCGCCAGCTCCTCCTTCCCAGGTCCGCCGTTTCCCCACCACGAGGACGGTCCGAACGTTGCTGCCTCGTCGATGCGAGCGTTGCCGCCCGACACTTACAGACGGCCGAGGGGCAGCAGCGTCACAGATTCGCACAGGCGACGGGCCACGGGCTTTCAGCTTAGGCACGAAGGGGATCGAGAAGCAAGCTCTGTCAGCTCAGCAGGTCGGCCGGGACGACCCGGACCGGGAAGGGGTCCTCGGTGACGTAGGCGTCCCGGCCCTGCACCCGGGCGTGGTCCTCGTAGTGGTCGCCGGCCAGCCGGAGCACGGTGAGGCTCGGCTCCTCCGGGTCCACCAGCCAGTACCAGGCCGCGTGCCCCTCTGCGTAGATGCGGCGCTTCTCCGAGATGTCCCGGTTGCGCCCGGCGGGGGAGAGGACCTCGACGACCAGGACGGGCGGCCCCTCGATGGCTCGCTTCGTCACGCTCTCGGGGGGCACCACCATGAGGTCGGGCTCGGGCACCTGCCCCGGTCCGATCCGCCAGGCCAGGGGGGCCGGGTAGACCCGGAGCCCGCGGGGCCGGGCGGCCTGGTGGAGGACGACGAGGAGCCGGGCGACCACGTCCTGGTGGTCGGTGCCGGGCGGGGGGGTCATGACCAGGGCCCCGTCGAGGACCTCGTAGCGGTTGCCGTCGTCGGCCGTGCCGAGCAGGTCCTCCAGGTCGAGGGGACGGTCGAGGATCGTGTCCACCCCACCAGGATGCCACCGAGCGGACGTGGCGCGCACCGGGCGGCGACGACGCTGCGTCAACCTTTGCCAGCATCTCCTCGAGCGGGGCGAGCAGCGAGCTCGGCCCGCCGCTTCTCCAGCACGGCGAGCTCGGACCGGAGCCGTCTCAGGTCACGGTCGATGTGAGCCAGCTCTGCCGCCGCCTGCTGCTCCTCGAGGAACCTGGCGCCGCGGCTGACCCGCACGAGCTCCTCGACCTCGCTGCGAAGCAGCCGCAGCCAGGGATTCCCGTGCATCGAGCCGACGCGGTAGTCGAGCTTGCCGACGCGGATCGCCGCGACGATCTCGTCCTGGGTGAGCCCGAACTCCTTGCGAGCCGTCTTGTCGCTCAAGGTCGCGCCCTTGCGGCCCCATTGTCGATCCAGGTCCTCCATGAGCGGCCTCCGTGGTCCAGTGGCGAGCAAGCCGGTCGGTATGCCGGTTGGTGGCGATCGTAGGCTCGACGGTGGTCGGTGCCGGGCGGGGGGGTCATGACCAGGCCCCGTCGAGGACCTCGTAGCGTTGCCGTCGTCGGCCGTGCCGAGCACGGTCCCGGCCGCTCCTACAGCCCGGGCCGTGTGGGGCCGATGGGAAATGGTCCCGTCTCGTCGGAGGGTGTCGCTCCACCATGTACCGAGTGCTCAGCCTGGTGTCCGCCCTCACGATGGGTGTCGGGGCGATGTGGCCGCACGCGACCCCCGCCGGCCTCACGCCGCACGCCGCCCGCCATATCGCTGCCCGCCGTGCCACCCCCGCGTCGGTGGTCCCGTCCGGCTTCGTTACCCGGTCCGGCGCCCAGCTCGAGCTGGACGGGAGGCCGCTGCGCCTCGTCGGCGTGAACGCGTACGAGCTGGCCACGCTGTGGAGCGTCAACAAGGGGTGCGGCGGCCAGATCGACGACCTCGGCGCCCTCTTCGCCTCGCTCCCCCCCCACAGCGTGGTGCGGTTCTGGGCCTACCAGGCTCAGGCCGTGGACTGGCGGGCGGGGACCATCGACTTCGGCCCCATCGACCGGGTGGTGGCAGCGGCCGCCGCCCACCACGACGAGCTGATCGTGACCCTGTCGGACCAGTCCGGCACCTGTGACGACGGTCACTGGCACGACCAGGCCTGGTACGACGGCGGCTACAAGAAGGTGTGGAACGACGACGGGCGGGGGCTCGACCACCTGTCGTTCTCCGACTGGATGAAGCTGATCGTCAACCGGTACAAGGGCTCGCCGGCCGTCGGCATGTGGGAGCTGGTCAACGAGCCGGAGGCCTCGGACTGCGCCCCCGGCTTCCACGGCTCGGCCTGCTACGGGCACCTCGCCTGCCCCCCGGGAGCGGCCCGGAGCCTACGGTCGTTCTTCGACACGGTGGGAGCCGAGCTGGAGCGCATCGACCAGCGCCACCTGCTCGCCTCCGGCGCCATCGGCGGCGGCCAGTGCGGGATGGCGGGGCCGGACTTCTCCTACGTGAACGCCAGCCCGGCCGTGGACGTCCTCACCTACCACGACTACGGGGCGGACGGCCAGGCCATGCCCACCCCCCTGGCGGAGGACCTGGCGGCGGCCCGGGCCCTGCACAAGCCGCTCGTGGACGAGGAGGTGGGGATCGCCGGGTCGGGGACCGGAGGCACCTGCGACAGCCTGGCAGGGCGGGCCGGTCAGCTCCGGGCCAAGGCCGACGCCGCCTTCCGGGCCGGGGCCGCCGGCTTCCTGCCATGGGACTGGGTGGGCAACGGGGCCGGGGGATGCCAGTACGACGTGCTGCCCGGCGACCCCGCCCTCGGGATGCTCGCCAGGGCGGCGATGTCGGCCCGGGCCCGCTGACCGGCCCGACCCATGGGTCAAGGGGCGCCGGGCGGGGACCCCGTCACCAGGTAGAGCCGGTAGGTGGGGTCGTCGGGGTTGCGGAACTGCCTGACCAGGGTGGCGAAGCCGTCCCCCGTGGCGTAGAGCGAGGGGTAGGTGAGGTCCACCGCGTCGTACGGGGCCTGGGCCGGGTCGGGGACGAGCAGGTAGGCCACGTGGAACCGGGGTGGGTCGGCGAGGGCCGCCTGGAAGCGGCGGTCCGGCGTGATGACGAACTGCCCCGGGTCGCTCGAGTCCAGCACAAGGGCGAAGCTGAACGAGACGTCGGTGAGCACCGAGCCGCCGGGCAGGTGGAGGCCGTCGATGTAGCCGGCCATGCGCCGGTATGGGGCGAAGCGCTCCGCGTACTCCCGGTCGGAGGCGGGCGCCCGTGCGGGGTGCATCACGTAGGCCACCACCATCGAGCTCTCGGGGTTCAGATG
>JBOGGR010000486.1:0-9145 GCA_050744025.1 Acidimicrobiales bacterium | reverse complement strand
GTGCCCATGGCCACCAGGTAGATGAACCCGGTCGGGATCGAGATCATCTCTGTGGTGAGCATGTACAGCGGCCGCATGTCCGCGTTGATGCCGCTCATGAAGAGGTGGTGCTGCCACACGAACCACGACATGAAGCAGACGCCGATCATCCCCGCCGCCGAGACGTTGTAGCCGAAGAGCCGTCTTCGGCAGAACACCGGCAGCATCTCGGAGGCAAGCCCGAAGGCCGGCAGGGCGAGTATGTACACCTCCGGGTGGCCGAAGAACCAGAACACGTTCTCCCACAGGTACGAGCTCCCGCCGTGTGCCTCGACGAAGAGGGCGGTGCCCACGTTGCGGTCCATCCCCATGAAGTACAGGCCGCCGAAGAGCACCGGCGGGGCCAGGGCGGTGAGGACGGAGGTGGTGAGGACGCCCCACACGAACATCGGCAGCCGGCTCCAGCGTAGGCCGGGGGCGCGGAAGTCGATGATCGTGGCGATGATATTGATCGATGTGATGATGAGCGAGATGGCCATCAGGGCGAATGCGACCAGGTAGCTGTCCATCCCGAACTGCGCCTGGTTCGCCAGCGGGGCGTAGCCGGTCCAGCCCGTGGGGAAGCTGCTCACGAGCATGGCCGAGAGCAGGATGATGTACGCCGGCGGGGTGAACCAGAACGACACGGCCTCCAGGCGCGGGAAGGCCATGCGCTTCGCCCCGATCATGAGCGGCACGAAGTAGTTGCCGAACGGCCCGACGATGACCGAGGTCATCATCATCATCATCATCGTGCCGTGGATGCCGACTATCGAGATGTAGGTGTCGGGCCCGAACACGTGGTAGTGCGGCGACAGCAGCTCGGTGCGGATGGCGAGGGCGAACATGCCGCCCGTGAAGAAGTAGATCAGCATCCCGATCAGGTACTGCCAGCCCACGACCTTGTGGTCGGGCGTGTAGCGGAAGTAGCGGGCCAGGCCGTGGGCCTCCAGCCTCTCGTGCTCGGGCTCCAGGCCGACGATCCTCGCGAGCGGGTAGTTGAGGATCCCCATGCCCACGAAGAACCCGAGCGTGGCCACCAGGTAGCCGAGGGTGAGGGCCACGTCGTTCATGCTGTTGTTCATGTAGCGGGTCCAGCCGCTGGCGATGACGTTGCCGATCAGGTGGCCGATGATGTAGCCGACCACGCCGCCGACGATGCCGGTGAGGAAGTTGGGCTTGGGCCACCACGCCGGGAGCAGGCGGCGGGGCGGGTGCACCGGCCTCTCGGGGAACGTTCGCCCGAGAGAGGTCTCGACGTCAAGGGCCATGGTCGCTCATCCTCCCCTAGCTCTTCGCCGGCGGGGGCGAAGGCGATGCGTTGTTGGCGTAGTACCCTCCGCCCGCTCCCACCAGGGACGGGGTGTACGTCAGCGAGTACGGTGGCAGCTCCTTGGTGACGGCGGCCAGCGCCGTCTCCTCGCCCTTCAACCAGGTGTAGAAGGCCTGCTGGGAGACGACCGACGCCGTGTTGACCATGGCGCCGTGCCAGATGCCGCACAGCTCGTCGCAGCGCACGGTGAAGCGCCCGGTCTGGGTGGCCTCGGCGAAGGCGATGTTGTTGACGCCGGGATTGGCGTCGGCCTTGACCCCCAGGCGGTAGGCCCAGAAGCTGTGGATCACGTCCAGGGACGTGACGTTGAACTGGATGGACGTGTTGACCGGGAGCTCGAGGCCGGACGTCTCCACGCCGCCGAACTGGGGCCAGCGGAACGTCCACTGCCACTGCTGGCCGATGACCTGGACCTGGAGCTGGGCCGGGTTGGCGGCAGGCTTCCACACCTTGGCCTGGTGGACTCCCGCCGGGGTCCAGATGGCGCTCGGCCCCTCGCCACCGCCGGCGCCGGCCGGGTTGATCAGCTCGTAGGTGCCGAAGATGAAGAGGAACATGACCACGGTGGAGCTGGCGAGGACCCAGGCGATCTGGATGGGAACGCTGTCCTTCTTCAGCCACACCCCGTCCTCGATGGTGGAGCCCTTCTGGCGGAAGAAGATCAGCGCGTAGCCGATCCACACGTAGACCATCATCATGACCGGGGCGCCGATCGTGAGCAGGACGGTCATGTCCCACTGCTGGGAGGCGGCGACGTTGGTCTGGCGCCCGGGGGCCAGGTGGGGCCCGAGGACGTAGTACATGATCGGCGTGACGACGGCGGCCGAGATGCCCCAGGCGATCAGGATGCGCAGGAAGTGCCGGGGCTCGCGGCGGGCGGTCGAGGCTGGTGTCGTCGTCTCGGCCATCACGCCACGTCCACGAAGCCCATCATGTAGCCGAGCGTCTGCATCGGCCCGCTGTTGCCGTCGAGGAAGTTGAGCCCGCAGGGTATGAAGCACTGCCACCGGTAGACGCCTGCGGCCACGGTCTTGAAGGCGAACTTTACGATGTCATGGGGGCTCTTCAGGGTGCACGGCGCCACCGAGCACAGCGTGGTGACCGACGCGGGGACGGCGGCCAGCGGCACGTTCACGCCGAGCGCCGGGATCGAGAACGTGTGCGCCGCGCCCGACCCGTTGAGCAGGGAGACGGGGGTGCTGGTCTTGTAGGTGTGGCCCTTCCCCGATCCCCCGAGGGCCGACGGGCCGAGGACGTAGCCCTGCACGTGCTCGACGCCCCCGACCGTGCCCGTGACCTGGCCGTAGTGGGGGTTGCGGAGCTGGGTCGGGCCGTCGTACTCGTAGACGGTGACGTGCACGGTGGCATTCGCCGGGACCTGGACGACCGTCGAGTGGAGCCACGGCCCCCCCGGGCTCTGCATCAGGTAGCTGACCCAGGTAGGCCGGGGCCCGGTGCCGATCGAGCCGACCGTCTGGATGTTGAGGTAGGCCTGGGTGCCCGCCGACGTGGTCTTCGTGGTGGCCGTCACCTGGGGCGGGCCGCTCCGCAGGTAGCCCTCGCCCCAAAGGCCGACGACCGAGCACACGCCGGCGAAGGCCACGAGCACGAGCGCGAGCCTCCCCCACATCGGCATCGCCGCCCTGGGTCCCCGGGCTTCGTCTGCCATCGAGCCCCCTTCCGCACACCTGGGACCGACCCCGGCCCCAGCCCCGACTTGGCGTCTTCTCCTGCGGCCACGAAGTTAGGGTGAGGCGGCCATGCAAGTCAAGTCTTTCCGAGAGGTCCCGGCGCCGGGACCTCCCGGGGCCCGCTCTCGCCTCCCCCGGCGCGCCCGTTCCCGCATCCTCCAGGGCCGTTCCCGCCTCCCCCGGGCCGCTGTCGCCCTCGGCGCGGTCCTGGCGCTCGCCGCCTGCACGCCCTCGACCACCGGGTCCGCGGTCCCCCCGGCCTCCTCGCCGGCCCTGACAGGCGCCGGCCCCGCCGCCGCCGGCCAGCTCGGGACGGCCTCGTCCGCCCCGCCCGCCAGCAGCCCGACGGGGACACCCGCCCCGGCCGGCTCCGTGCCTGCGGTACGGGCGGCGACGGTGCCGGGCCACGGCCGCGTCCTGGTCGACGGCGCGGGCCGGACCCTCTACCACCTGGCCGGGGAGACGGCCGGGGGGGTCGGCAACCTGATCTGCACCGGCGCCTGCACCCGCACCTGGCACCCGCTCGGCCTCCCGGCCGGCGACCTCCGCCCCGTCCCCGGGCCCGGCGTCCCCGACCGGCTCGGCGTGGTGGTACGCCCCGACGGGGCCCAGCAGGTCGCTTACCGGGGCGAGCCCCTCTACACATATGCCGGCGACCGGGCGCCCGGCCAGGCCAGGGGCCAGGGCGTGGGAGGAGCCTGGTCGGTGATCCCCGTGGGGCGCGCGTAGCCTCGACAGTCGATGTCGACGGGCCATCGCGTCTACCTGCCCCGGACCAGGGCGTCGATCGCCGCCCTGGTGGCCGCCGGGCTGGCTCTGATCGTGGCCGCCGCCGTCCTGTGGGCGACGACCCCGTCCCGGGCCGGCAGCGGCCCCGGCGGCCCGACCGGCCCGACCAGCCCAGGCAGCCGCCTGGGCACCGTCTCCGCGGGGGCGACGCCGCCCCCGCCTGCGGCCCTGGCGACCGGCTCGGCCCTCACCCCGTTCAGCGTCCCCGCCGTCGAGGCGGGCGCCCCCCCGGTGGCCCTGGCCGCGTACCGGGGCCGGCCCGTCGTGCTCAACTTCTTCGCCTCCTGGTGCTACCCGTGCAAGGCCGAGCTCCCGATGCTGGCCGCGGCCTGGCGCCGCCTCGGGAGCGAGGTGGCCTTCGTCGGCATCGACGTCAACGACTCCCGCGCCAACGCCCTGAAGCTCCTCCGGGCCGACCACGTGGGCTACGCCGTCGGCTTCGACGGCCACGGCGACCTGGCCACGGGCTACGGCCTCCTGGACCTGCCGGCCACCGTGTTCGTCGGCGCCAGCGGCCGTGTCGTCCACACCCGCGTCGGCCAGCTGTCCCCTGCCGTCCTCCACCGCTGGCTCCCCCGCCTGGTCGCCCACCCCTCCCAGAAGTAGCTTTCGTAGGGAACCCGGATGAGCACCGACACCGACCAGGGCGACAACGACGGCGGCAACGAGAGCGCTGGGGCAGCCGAGGGCGGCCCTCCGACCCGGGCCAGGTGGCCGCGCTGGCTCACGAGGGGCAGCGCCGGCGCCGCAGTCGTGGTGGCCGCCCTCCTCGTGGCCGTGCTGGTCCTCCGGGGGGGCGGCGGCTCCGGCGGCACCAGCCCGGAGGCCCTGGCTCGCCAGGCCCTCCTCGCGACGGCCACCGCGCCGGGGATCGGCCTTCCGACGGGGGAGCTCCTGGCCCTCGACCGCTTCCCCGGCTCCGGGAGGCAGGCCCCGGACTTCTCGCTCACCGACCAGGCCGGCCAGCAGGTCTCCCTCTCGCAGTTCCGGGGCAGGAGCGTCGTGCTGTCGTTCAACGACGACGAGTGCACAGACCTCTGCACCCTGCTGGCCCAGGACATCGTCGCGGCCAACCGCGACCTCGGGAGCGCACGGCGCAACGTGGTCTGGCTGTCCGTCAACGTCAACTCGTTCCATCCGGAGGTCGCGGCGGTGCGGGCCTGGACCGACGGCCACGGCCTCGGCAGCCAGCCCAACTGGTACTTCGGCACCGCCCAGCCCTCACGCCTCCGGCCCATCTGGGCGAAGTACGGGATCTACGTGGGCCTAGGCCAGAAGGCGGGGACCGTGGTCCACGGCACGGAGATGTTCTTCATCGACCCGAGCGGGAGGGAGCGGGCGATCGCCGAGTTCGGCACGGAGTCGGCGAGCACCGCCCTGTTCGCCCACGGGATCGCCCAGATGGCCGACGACCTGCTGCCCCCGGCCGAGCGGGCCAGGGTGGGCGGGCCGGCAACCCCGCCACCGTCCAAGGGCAGCGCAGCGGTGGGTGCCACCGCTCCCGGGTTCAGCCTGCCGTACCTCGCCGGCGGAGAGGGCCACCTCGGGCTCGCCAGCCTGCGGGGCCGCTACGCAGTGGTCAACTTCTGGGCCAGCACGTGCACGGTCTGCCGCACGGAGCTGCCCGCGCTGGAGGCCGCGTACCAGGAGGTCGGCTCCCACGTCGCGTTCGTGGGGGTCGACGTGTCCGACAGCCCGGGCGCGGCCCGGGCGATGGCCCAACGGGCCGGCATCACCTATGCCCTCTTGAAGGATGCCGGCGGTGCCGCCGCCGCCCAGGAGAGGATCACCGGCCTGCCCTTCACGGTGATCCTGGGCCCCCAGGGCAGGATCCTCGTCCGCCACCCGGGCGACCTCACCACCGAGCAGCTCGTCTACGTGCTCCGGAACGAGGTACCCGCCCTCGGCCGGCCCGCCGGCTGACGGGAGGAGGAGCGGGCCCCCGGAGCGGGCACGGCCTGCGGGAGTGGGCACGGGGGCCCGGCAGCAGGCGCCTATTTCCGAGATCCCTGGCTGCAAGGAAGGCTCAGGGGTGGCGGACCACGACGTCGGCCGCCATGGCCACGAACAGCACGGTGAGGTACGTGATCGAGTAGCCGAAGAGCCGCATCGCGGCCTTGGGCGTGGCCCGGCGCAGCAGGTCCACCGCGTACGCGACGAACAGCCCCCCGAGGACCACGGCCGGGACCAGGTACACGAGGCCGAGCCCGGCCACGAACGTGAGCCCGACGGCCGTGGCCGCCACCACCACCGTGTAGGCGAGGATCTGGCGGGCGGTGGCCTCCACCGAGGTCACGGACGGCAGCATGGGGACCCCGGCGGCCGCGTAGTCCTTGCGGTAGCGCACGGCGAGGGCCCAGAAGTGGGGGGGCGTCCAGAGGAAGATGATGGCGAAGAGCACCACGGGCGTCCAGCCCAGGTGACCGGTCACGGCCGACCACCCGACCAGGACGGGCACGGCGCCGGCCGCCCCGCCGATCACGATGTTCTGAGACGACGTGCGCTTCAGCCACATCGTGTAGACGAACACGTAGAAGAGCGTCGCCCCCACGGCGAGGAGCGCGCTCAGGAGGTTCACGGCCAGCCAGAGCTCGAAGAAGGCGAGGACCTCGAGCCCGACGGCGAGGGTGAGCGCCCCGCCGGGCGTCACCACGCCCGTCACGAGGGGCCGTCGGCGGGTCCTCCCCATCACGGCGTCGATGTCGCGGTCGAGGTACATGTTGGTGGCGTTGGCCCCCCCGGCGGCGAGCGCCCCACCGGCCACCGTGGCGAGGATCAGCCAACCCGACGGCAGCCCCCGGGCGGCCACGAGCATGGTCGGGACCGTCGTGATGACGAGCAGCTCGACGATGCGCGGCTTGGTGAGCGCCACGTACCCCCGCACCTGCACCCCGAGCCCCCCCGCCTGCACAGGTCCGGACACTACGCCACCGGGCGCCCGTTGACAACGGACCGTCGTCCTGCCTCCACGAGCTCTGGCGAAATGAGCCGTTACCGCCGGCCCTCCGTGCCCACTCCCGGGGGCCCCGCCCCCTGCGCCGGCGCCGGAGCTCCACCCGCCGCCCTCGCGGCCTCGCGCATGACCCCGAGCGGCGGCTCGGCGCCGGTCCAAAGGCGCAGGGACCGTGCAGCCTGGTGCACGAGCATCCCCAGCCCGTCCGCCGTCCGCGCCCCCCTCGCCCGGGCCTCGGCCAGGAGCGGGGTCAGGAGAGGGTGGTAGACGAGGTCGACCACGAGCTGGCCCGGGCCCAGCCGCTCGGGCGGGACGGCCAGCAGCTCGGCCAGGCCGCTCCCGGCCATCCCCATCGGCGTGGCGTTCACCACGAGATCGGACTCGCCGGCATCGTCCGGCGCCCCCGCACGGCCTGCCGGCCCGGCCAGGGCGGCGGCGGCCTCGGCCCGGGACCGGGTGCGGTTGGCCACCACCACCTCCCGCGCCCCGGCCTGGCCGAGGGCCAGGGCCACAGCCCGCCCGGCCCCGCCGGCTCCGACCACGAGGCAGCGGCGCCCGGCCGGGTCGAAGCCCTCGTCCAGGCGGAGAGCGTCCAGGAAGCCGGCGCCGTCGGTGCTCTCCCCCACCACCTCCGTGCCCCGGCGGAGCACGGTGTTGACGGCGCCGAGGCGGGCCGCGGTCGGGCTGACGCCGTCCAGGTGGGGCACCACCGCCTCCTTGTGGGGCATGGTCACGTTGAGCCCCTCCATCCGAAGGACCCGGAAGGCGGCGATGGCGGCGCCCGCCTCGCCGGCCGGCACCGGGAGGCAGACGTAGACCCAGTCCAGCCCGAGGGCCGCGAGCGCGGCGTTGTGGACCGCCGGCGACAGCGAGTGGCGGACCGGGTCCCCGATCACCGCCACCAGCCGGGTGGAGGCGCTGGGCCAGGCCTGGGCCGGCGCCCCGGGCCGGAGCCGGGCCCGCGTGCCGGGCGCGGCCGCGCCCGCGCCGGCCAGCTCGCCGGCCGCGCCCGCGCCGGCCAGGGACCGGGCCACCGTCAGCCGGGCAGGCCCCGGCTCTTGGCCAGGGCGATGTTGGCCTGTTGGCCGGCGTAGGTGGAGGAGAAGGCCTCGGCCCCGTCCTTCGACACGACCACGTAGTAGAGCCAGGGCCCAGGCGTCGGCTGCAGGGCGGCCCGGAGTGAGGCCAGCCCCGGCGCCGCGATCGGTGTCGGCGGCAGCCCGGTCACCCGGTAGGTGTTGTAGGGCGACCCTGGGGCCACGTCGGCCGGGTTGTGGCCCTTGAGCGCGGCCGGGTTGCCGCCCGCCGCGTAGATGACCGTGGCGTCGACCTGCAGCGGCATCTTGGCCGCGAGGCGGTTGTAGATGACGCGGGCGACCTTGCCCCGGTCCGCCGCCAGCTTGGCCTCCTTGATCACGAGGGAGGCGACGATCACGGCCCGGTAGGGCGTCACCCCGACCTTCGCCTTGGCCCGGGCGAGGCCGGCCGAGGCCGCCACCTGGTCGAAGCGGTCCACCATCGTCTCGATGATGCTCCGGTCCGTGCCGTGGAGCCCGAAGGTGTAGGTGTCGGGGAACAGCAGCCCCTCCAGGTTGGTGCCCCCGGGCGGCTCGTACGGCGAGTGGACCTGGCCGCTCTCCAGGACCTTCACGAAATGGGCCGCCGTGTGCCCCGGCAGCTGGCCCACCCGCACCGCGATCTGGCCCAGGGTGAGGCCCTCTGGGATGGTGATGTGCTCCAGGTTGGGCCCCTTGGCCAGCTCCGCCAGGAGAGCCCGGTACGGCTCGTGCTGGTGGAGGGAGTAGTCCCCGGGCTCGATGGGCTTGGACCCCTCCACGTGGAGGTAGGCCCGGAACACCAGGGTGCTGCCGATCACGCCCTTCTTTGCCAGGGCAGGGGCCAGCGACGACAGGCTCGCCCCCGAGGGCACCGACACCGCCACCGCCGGCCCCTCGTGCGGGGGGGTGATCTGGTTGCCCACCCAGTCCCACACCAGCCCGGCCACCACCACGAGGACGCCGGCGACAAGCATGGCGGCGACCAGGCGCCGGCGCCACTGGGGCCGGGGCCACTCGTCCTCGTCGTCGTCGTACTGGTCGTACCCGGCGTCCGGAGGGTCGCCGGCGTCGACCGGGTCCCTGGCGTAGCCGGCGTCCCTGGCGTAGCCGGCGTCCCCCGTGTGGCCGGCGTCCCCGGCGTCCCTGGCGTAGCCGCCCCGCTCGTCGGGCCCGGCGGTGGTGACCTGCCCGCCTCCCGCGCCGGGGGGGGCCGACCGGAGGCTCTCCGGGGCGGAGGCGGGCCCGTGCCGGCCGACCTGCCCGCCTCCCGGCCCGGGGGGGCCGACCGGAGGCTCCTCCGTCA
>JBOGGR010000485.1:0-4229 GCA_050744025.1 Acidimicrobiales bacterium | reverse complement strand
CAGCCGCACCCGCGGCACAAGACCCGACCAGCCAACCGGGCATCCCCAGGCGACCAGGCGACCCAGGACCGTTCGGAGTCGCTCACCGAGCATAAGTCACTATTGCTCAGTGATTAGGAACGGTAGCGGGCGACTACCCGGCCCTGAGGTAGGCGAGCAGAGCGTCACGAACGATCTCCGAGCGGCGCCGCCCGGAGCGCTCGGCGGCGGCGTCGAGGGCGTCGGCCCACTCAGGAGCAAGCCGGATGCGGACCTGTACCGACTGGCCGGCGCCCAGGCGGGGCCGGCCACCTCGGCGCAGCTGATCGAGCCCGGCGGGATCGGTCACCACCCGGCCCGGCTCGCGTGTCACCAGCTCGTTCACCTGGTCGCGGTACTCCTCGGTCTCGGCTTCGGCCGCCCACCGGTCGGCCACCTCGTCGGTCACCGCTTCGCCCCCTCGGGTACGGCCGTAGGTGTCGGTATGGGTCATGGCAGGTACCTCCGATACTTGGCGCTGATGGGCATGGCGTGAAACACCAGTAGGCCGTCGTCGACTTGGGCGGCGATCACCTCGAGCACCTGGCCGGCGGGGTCGGGGCCAAGGAACAAGATGCGCTCGCCTGATAGGCGGATGGCAACGGCGGCGTGGTCAATGACATGAACGATGGCCTCCTCGGTGGCGCCGTGTTTGGCAGCTGACACCGTGAACCTCACCCCAGGTATTGTATCACGAAACCTGACGTCTTGGACCGCTGCGGCTGAGCAGCACGCCTACAGGTCGGGCTGGACGCCCTGGGCGATAGGCACGGGCCCCCGGCGCCGGCGCGGCAAGGTGAGCGGCCCGGCGGCCGTCCGCCTGGTGACGGACCTGGGCCTGGTGACTGGCCTGCTCAGCGGCGGCCGTGGCCTCGCGTGGGTGGTGACTTGGCTGGACCGGCCACGGTCGTGCTCACAACGCCTCGCCGACGGGGGCTGACGCCCCCGAGGCGACAGGCTCAACAACCCGGACCGGACCCGGGCGCGAGGGGAGTCTGCGTACCCGGACCGGCTCGTCTCCACCACGACGATCGCCCCGGCGTCCAGGTCGGCGGCCAGCTCGCCGAGGTTGACGAGGATCGGCCCGGCCTGGCTGGCGGCGCGCCGATCGACCTGGCGGCGGAGAAGGACCAGGGAGGGCAGGTGAGCGCTGCTGGCATAGAAAAGCTGGCCGAAGCCGGTATCGGCCGAGATCAGGATTCGCCGGTCGGTCCTGGCTCGATCCAAGATGACCTGATCGGGGGTTCGGTTGAGACCGATGTCTCGGACGTGGAGGCTGTCATGGCCGGCGTCGGCGAGCAGCCGGGCCAGGACCGGCGACAGGTTTTCGTCGAGCAGGAACCTCACGCAGGAGTTCTGAGTGGTAGCTCGCGCTCTTGGACGGCCTCGGAGGCGTAGCGGAGGGCTTGGCGGACGTCGCCTGCTTCGACATCGGGATGCTCCGCCAGGATCTCCTCGACGGTCATGCCGTCAGCGACCATGGCCACCATCGAATCCCACAGGATCAGGGTAGTTGCAGCGCTGGCCGCTGAGGGGGCGGTACCTCTGCGATCGACCCTGGCCCTGGCCGCAGGCGTGCCGACCCGGGTCCTCAGCGACCGGCTCGGCCACAGCGCCATGGCGGTCACCACGGACATCTACCAGCACGCCATCCCCGACCTCGAAGCCGACTTCGCCGAGCGGATCGGCCTCCCTCGTGGTGCGAGCTACCGCTGCTGAGCTACCCACGGAGGCGACGGAGAGTGGCCGAAAGCGCTCGCGGCCGGAGAGCGCGCTTCCGAGGTCCGTGAGCCATCTGGGGTCCGCCGCCCGGGTCCCTGATCGCCCTCAGATGCAAAATCCCTGCTCGACGGCGGTGGGCGAGGGGGGACTTGAACCCCCACGTACTTTCGTACACAGGAACCTGAATCCTGCGCGTCTGCCAATTCCGCCACTCGCCCGAGTGAGCCATGCCACGATACCCGAGCCGTCGCGACCGGCGGCGGGGGCGGCCACCCACAGCCCTCTCCCTGGCCAGAGTGCCGGTAGGCTGAGCCCCCCATGGTACTCCAGCAGTTCGAGCGCCGGCTCGAACGACTCGTAGAGGGCGCCTTCGCCAAGACGTACCGGAAGGGCCTGCAGCCGGTCGAGGTCGGGCGGCGCCTCACCCGTGAGATGGACCTGCGCCGGACGATGGGCGTCCGGGGCATGATCGCCCCCAACGCCTTCACCGTGGCGCTCTCCGATGCGGACATGGAGCGGTTCGAGACCTTCGCCGACGCCCTGGCCCGGGAGCTGGCCGAGGCGGCCCGGGAGCACGCCCGGGCCGAAGGCTACGGGTTCCTCGGCCCGGTGGAGGTCGCCCTGGAGGGGGATGCGAGCCTCCGGGCCGGAATGTTCCTAGTGGCGGCCGAGGTCGTGGAGGCCCCCGGCGGCGCGCCGGTGGCGAGCCTGGTGCTGCCCGACGGCCAACGCCTGCCCATCGGAGACGACCCGGTGGTCCTCGGCCGCCTCCCGAGCTGCAACGTCGTCATCGAGGACCCCAACGCGAGCCGCCGCCACGCCGAGATCCGTCGCCAGGACGATGCCGTCGTGCTGGTCGACCTCGGCTCGACCAACGGCACCCGCGTCAACGGGGCCTCGGTGAGCCGCCACCAGCTCGTCGACGGCGACACGGTCACGATCGGCACGACCACCCTCGCCTTCGAGGCCCAGTGACCGCTGTGACAGCTGGACCCCTGTCAGGCCTGCTGGCCGGCCCCGCGGTCGGCTCCTCCCTGCTGGCGGCGGCGATCCCCACCCCCCTCCTCACGATCCTCAAGTACTGCCTGCTCGCCCTCCTGTGGCTGTTCTTCCTGCGCGTCCTGCGAGCCGTGTGGGCCGAGGTGAAGCGGGCCAGGGCCCCCGAGCCGGCCCCCCACCCCTCGCCCGGGCCCGCGGGCGTGCCGGCCCCAGCGCCGCCCCCCGCCGGCGCTCCTGAGAGCGACCACCGGGGCGCCCTGCTGCACCTCGCCGTCGTCGAGCCGCCCGAGCGCCGGGGCCACACCTTCGAGCTCGGGCCCGAGGTCACGGTGGGCCGGGCGCCGGGCTGCGGCGTCGCGCTGCCCGAGGACAGCTTCACGTCCCACCTCCACGCCCGGGTGTGGCAGCAGGACGGGGAGCTGTGGGTGGAGGACCTCGGCTCCACCAACGGGACGTACCTCAACAAGCGCAAGCTCACGGGCCCAGCCACCCTGAGCCGGGGCGACCGGCTCCAGGTGGGGCGCACGGTGCTCGAGGTGAGCCGGTGACCCGCCTCCGGTCGGGCTCGGCCACCGACATCGGCCTTGTCCGCCGCGTCAATCAGGACCAGGTCCTCGAGGCGGACACGCTGTTCGCGGTGGCAGACGGCATGGGCGGCCACGCAGGCGGGGAGGTCGCGTCCAAGACGGCCGTCGAGGCGCTGCGCTCGGCCTTCGAGCAGGCCCCCGACCCGCCGTCGGCCGGCGACCTGGTGGGCGCCGTGGAAGCCGCCAACGAGGCCGTGTGGGACCGGGCGGCGGCCGATCCCGACTTGAGGGGCATGGGAACCACCCTCACCGCCCTGGCCCTGGTCACCGAGGAGGGCAAGGAGGAGCTGGCACTCGCCCACGTCGGCGACTCGAGGGCCTATCGCTTCCGCCAGGGCCGGCTCGACCAGCTCACCGCTGACCACAGCCTCGTCGGGGAGATGGTCCGCCGGGGCCAGCTGAGCGCAGCAGAGGCGGCCGGCCATCCTCAGCGCCACGTCGTCACCAGGGCCGTGGGGATCGATCCCATGGTCGAGGTGGACGCCTGGCTGGTGCGACCGACAGCGGGCGACCGCATCCTCGTGTGCAGCGACGGCCTCGTCGACGAGGTGGAGGATGCAGAGATCGCCACCGTCCTCGGGGACGTGGCCGACCCCGGCCGCGCCGCCAGGGAGCTGGTGTCCCTGGCTCGGGAGCACGGCGGCAAGGACAACATCACCGTGCTGGTGGTCGACGTGGTCGATGCCCCCGCCGCGAGCGCCCCCGGCCAGGGCGCCCTCGACGCTGGGGCCCCGGGCGAGGGCGCCCCCGGGGCGGGGGCAGTGGTCACCGGCGCAGCTCCCGGGGAGGCCGCCGATCCCCGGGCGGCCGCCGGCGCAGCTCCGGGGAGCGGCACGGAGCCCAGGAGCAGGGGCGCCCAGTCGCCGTCGAGCCGGGGCTCCAGCACGGCCGTCGCCACCCGAG
>JBOGGR010000484.1:0-5345 GCA_050744025.1 Acidimicrobiales bacterium | reverse complement strand
GGCCGGCCCTGCCGCCTCGCGAGGCCCGGGGGCCGGCCCTGCCGCCTCGCGAGGCCCGAGGGCCGGCCCGTAAGGCGCGGCGGCCGGCCCTGACCGGTCCCCGGGCCGAGATCGGCGTGATCGGAGGCAGCGGCTTCTACCGCTTCCTGGAGGACGTGAGCGAGGTCCGGGTCCCCACGCCCTACGGGGCCCCCTCGTCGCCTGTCGCCCTGGGCCGGGTCGAGGGCCGGGCGGTGGCCTTCGTGGCCCGCCACGGGGTGGACCACACCCTGGCGCCCCACGGCGTCAACTACCGGGCCAACCTGTGGGCCCTCCGCCGGCTCGGGGTGAGCCGGGTGGTGGGCCCGTGCGCGGCGGGCTCGTTGCGGGCGGACATGCGGCAGGGGGACCTGGTCGTGTGCGACCAGCTCGTGGACCGGACCCGGGGGCGGGCGGACACCTTCGTCGACGGCCCGGTTGTCAGCCACGCCGCATTCGCCGACCCGTACTGCCCCGAGCTGGGGGCGGTGCTGGCCGCCGCCGGCGAGGGCTTGGGCCTGACCGTGCATCGGGGGGCCACGGTCGTCGTGGTCCAGGGCCCCCGTTTCTCGACCAGGGCCGAGTCGGCCTGGTTCCGGGCGGCGGGGTGGGACCTCGTGAACATGACCCAGTACCCCGAGGCGGCCCTGGCCCGGGAGCTCGGAATCTGCTACGCCGGCCTCGCCCTGGTGACCGACCACGACGCCGGCCTGGGGGAGGACGGCGTCGCTCCCGTCACCATGGCCGCCGTGCTCGACGTGCTGGCGGCCAACGTGGACAAGGCCCGCCGGCTCCTGACGGCGGCCATCCCGGCCGTCCCGGAGGCCCGGTCCTGCAAGTGCGCCGCCGCCGGCGCCGCCGGCTGGGCGTTCCCACCTCTTTCGTGAGGTGATTCGGCTTCGGCCGACGTTGCCGGCTCAGCGGGCGCCCGGATGGGCGTCGTGGACGTCCTCGCCCCGGTCCCGCTCACGCCCCCCCCTGCCCCGCTCACGCCGGCCCCGCTCACGCCCCGCCCAGGCTCACGTCGGCGATGGCGAGCGTGACCCCGGCCGCCACCCCAGGCAGCCACTCCAGGTCGGACCCGATTGCGACCACCTGGTGGAGCATCCGCTGGAGGGTGGAGGCGATGGTCGCCTCCCGGATCGGCTCGGCCAGGGCGCCTCCCCGGACCATGAGCCCCTCGGCGCCGACCGAGAAGTCCCCGCTCACCGGGTTGACCCCCGAGTGCAGCCCGGTGACGGACTGCACCAGCACGCCGTCGCCCACCTGGGCCAGCACCTCGTCCTCGGACAGGGTCCCGGGCACGAGGGACAGGGCCGGGCAGCCCACGCCGGGCGCGGTGCGGAACCCGCCCCGGACCGCCGAGCCGGTCGAGGGCCGCCCGGCCCGGCGCCCGGCGTAGCTGTCGTAGAGGAAGCCTCGGAGCACGCCGCCCTCGAGGAGGACGTTGCGCCGGCAGGCCAGGCCCTCGGCGTCGCTGGCCGCGGCGCCGTAGGCGGACGGGTCGGTGGGGTCGTCGACGAGGCAGAGGTCGGGAGCGCCGACTGGCTCCCCGACGCGGTCGGCGAAGAGGGACCTGCCCTTCAGGACGGCCTCGCCCGAGAGCGTGGCGGAGAGGACGCCCAGGAGCACGGTCGTGACCCGACGGTCGAAGACGACCGTGAGCCGGGAGGAGGGGGGCTTGCGGGCCCCGAGGAGCCGGGTGGACCGCTCCACCGCGTCGGCCGCAGCCCGCTCCGGGTCCAGCTGGGCGGGGCCGCGGCCCACGCTGTACCCCACCCCGGTCTGGGTCTGCTCGCCCTCGCCGGCCATCGCGCGCGCCGAGAGGTGGCACGCCGTTCGCCTCGACGTCGCGGCGACGCCTTTGGTGCTGGCCACGGCCGCCTCGGCGCTCACGTCGCCGTAGTCGGCCGACTCGACCAGGCGGATGCGGGCATCTCCGGCCCGGACCCGGGCCTCCAGGTCGAGGGCCATGGCGACCTTCGCACCGGTGTCGAGGCCGGCCAGGTCGCCGGCCCAAAGGTCGAGGGCCGCTGCGCCCACGCCGTCCGGCTCGGCCAGCCCGACGTGGGGGTCCGGGGAGGCGAAGGCGGCGTTGTCCCTGGCCTCGGCCAGCGTCTCGCACATCGCCTGCTCCGACAGCGAGCCGGCGTAGGCGAAGCCCTGGCGCTCGCCCACGACGACCCGCACCCCCACTCCGGAGGACTCGGCCGAGGACAGCTGCTCCACCTGGCCGCCGTACACCCGGATCGCGGTGGTGCGGCCCCACGAGACGTAGGCCTCGACCTCCTCGCCGGCGGCCGCCCAGCCCGCGATGCGCTGGGCGATGTCGGCCAGCTCAGGCACGAGCCCCCCAGCCCACGATGCGCCGGGCGATGTCGGCCAGCTCAGGCACGAGCCGCCCCGCCGGCCGTCCCCCCGATGGTGACCCCCGTGATGCGGAGGGTCGGCTGGCCGCACCCCACGGGAACGGCCTGGCCGTCCTTGCCGCACGTCCCCGAGCACATGGCGAAGTCGTCGGCCACCGCGTCGATGCGGCGGAGCACCTCGGGGCCGTTGCCGATCAGGTTGGCGTCCCGGAGGGGCTCGGTGAGCCGGCCGTCCTCGATCAGGTAGGCCTCGGTCGTGCCGAACACGAAATCGCCCGTGGCGGTGTTGACCTGGCCGCCGCCCAGCTTGGCCACGTACACCCCGTACGGGGTCTGGGCCACCAGCTCCCCCGGGTCCTCGGTGCCGGCCAGGAGGAACGTGTTGGTCATCCGGACCATGGGGAGGTGCTGGTAGCTCTGGCGCCGGCCGTTTCCCGACGAGGATCGCCCCTCCTTCACCGCCCGCAGCCAGTCCCACAAGTAGTCGGTGAGGACCCCGTCCTGTATGAGGACGTTGCGCTGGGCCGGCCGGCCCTCGTCGTCGATGGAGGAGCTGCCCCACTCCGGGCCCATCGTCCCGTCGTCCACCAGCGTGACGAGGGGGCTGGCCACCTGCTCGCCGACCCGGCCCGCGTATACCGAGCTGTCCTTCACGATGTGGTCGGCCTCGAGGCCGTGCCCGCAGGCCTCGTGGAAGAGGATGCCGCCGGTTCCCCCCTCGAGCACCACCGGCACCACCCCGGTCGGCGCCGGGCGGCCCGACAGCTTGGCGATGGCCCGCCGGGCGGCCGTCCTGGCCACCTCCTCGACCTCCACCCCGTAGGGCCGGGCCGGGTCGAAGAGCTCGAAGCCGACGGTGAGAGCCGCCGTCTCGTAACCGGTCTGCATGCCCGTGTCGCCCGCCGCCACGCACGACACGCCCAGGCGGGTACGGACCTGGTCGTCGCCCGCCAGCAGGCCGTCGCTGTTTGCCACCAGGACCTGGCGCCGGCTGTCGGAGTACCCGACCGACACCTGGCGGACGGCGCCGCCCTGCGAGCGGGCGGCGTCGTCGGCGCGGGCCAGCAGCTCGACCTTGGCAGCCTTGGCCACGGCCTCGCCTGGCGGGGCGCCCCCGCCGGTCGAGCTCCCGCGCCGGAGCGCCACCGTGCGGGTGTCCCCGCTCCCACCGCGGGCCACGGCGGCAGCCGCCTCGGCGGCGCGGAGCAGGCCGCCCTCGGACAGGTCGGCGGTGTGGGCGAACCCCGTGGTCTCGCCCACGACGACGCGGATGCCGGCTCCCCGATCCCGGCCCGAGGCCAGCTCCTCGACCCGTGCGTCGTCGAGGGCGGCGGACGAGGTCCGGCGGTCCTCCGCGAACAGCTCGGCGAAGTCGCCGCCCCGGCGCAGGGCCGCCGAGAGGACACGCTCCACCACGGACGTCTCGATCACGAGCGGCTCCTCCTGTCGGGCCGGCCGCCCCCCAGGCACCCGGTTGGAGGGGCGGGCCGCGGGTACGTATCGTACCGGCGTGCGGATACCGATCGGTCTGGCCGGCCGGGCGGTCCTGGTGGTCACCGAGGCGGACACGGCGACGGCCATGGGTTCGGGTGACGTGCCGGTGCTGGGGACCCCTCGCCTGATCGCGCTGTGCGAGGAGGCCAGCTGCCGGGCTCTCGACGACGAGCTCGAGCCCGGCACGACGTCGGTGGGCTGGCGGGTCCAGTTCGACCACCTGGCGCCCACTGCGGTGGGGGGCCAGGTGGTGGTCGACGCCGTCCTGGAGCGGGTGGAGGGCCGCCGCCTCACCTTCGCCCTGTCGGCCAGCGACGCATCCGGCCTCGTCGGGGCGGGCAAGGTCACGCGGGTCCTGGTGGACGTGGAGTCGTTCCTCCGCCGTCCGACCTGAGCGCGGCCCCGATTGGGGGAGGAATGGCCGCCGTCCCGCCGGGACCCCGTGCCCACCCCCGCTTGGCGCTGGCGTCACCCTCTCCCCGCGGGGCACCATCCTTGCGTGGCTGTTCACCTGCGCCCTGCCGTTCCGGGTGATGCCGAGCCCATCGAGCAGGTACGAGTCGCGGGTTGGCGGACGGCCTACCGCGGCATCGTCTCCGACGCCTTCCTCGACGCGATGGCCGGTGACGTCGAGCGGCGCCGGCGCCATCTCACCGAGCGCGTCGAGGACGTGATCGAGATCGTCGCCGTCGACGAGGACGAGCTGGTGGGGTGGGTCGTGGCTGGACCATCCCGGGACGAGCATCAGGAGACGCCAATGCCTGGAGAGGTCTACGGCTGCTACGTCGCCCCCAGTCGCTGGCGGATCGGGCTCGGACGGCAGCTGCTGGAGCACGCCGTCGAGGGCTTGCGCGGCCGTGGCCACCGCGAGGTGACCCTCTGGGTGCTCGAGGGCAACCAACGGGCCAGACGCTTCTACGAGGCGATGGGATTCGAGCCAGACGGAACCGTGCAGGAGCTCGATCTGGGTGGCCCTGTCCTCGAGGTGCGCTACCGGCACGCGGTGCGGGCCGCCGTCTCGTCCCCGGGCCAGGAGCAGGCCAGTGTTCACCACTAGACCAGAGCTGGCCGGGACCGTGGGCATGGTCGCCTCGACGCACTGGCTGGCGTCAGGCGCCGGCATGGCCGTCCTGGAGGCCGGCGGGAACGCCTTCGACGCCGCGGCGGCCGCCGGGTTCGTCCTCCAGGTCGTCGAGCCCCACTTGAACGGGCCCGGTGGCGAGGCCCCGATCATCGGATACAGCGTGGAGGAGGGCGAGCCGTTCGTCGTCTGCGGCCAGGGCCCGGCTCCCCGAGCCGCCACGGCGGCCCACTTCCTCGACCTGGGGCTCGACGTCGTCCCCGGGACGGGCCTCTTGCCTGCCTGCGTCCCCGGGGCCTTCGGCGCCTGGTGCGAGCTGCAGTCCCGCTACGGCACCCTCTCCTTGAGGGAGGTGCTGAGCGCGGCCATCGGCTATGCCGAGA
>JBOGGR010000483.1:0-3777 GCA_050744025.1 Acidimicrobiales bacterium | reverse complement strand
GCCACGACCAGCCCGGCGCGCCCCGCCGCCCGCAGCCCGGCACGGCCGCCGGCCCCCTCTGCGCACCCGGTCCGCCCCACGCCCTCTCCCCCCCTGGCCTCTCCCGGCCTCTGTACCATGGAATCATGGGAACCAAGCGACCGCCATCGCACGAGGCCAAGAAGCCGAGCAAGACCCTCAAGGAGAAGCGGGCCGTCAAGAAGGCCAAGAAGGACAGCAAGCAGCGCGGCAGCCTCGGCCTCCCCCAGTCCTGACGCCGCAGAGGCTCAAGCCGAGAACGCGGCGCGGGCGGCGCTCGCTCCCAGGCCGGCGCGCTCCCAGAACGTGAGGTCTCCGCGCCGGAGCTCCCGGGCCGCCTCGACCAGCGCGCCCAGCGCCGCGAACGCGAACGCCCCGCCGACCGAGACCCGGGCGACCCCCACCGACGCCAGCTCGGCGACGGTGGGCCCCCCGGGACGGGCCAGGACGTTCACCGGCCGGTCGAGGGACGTCACGACCCGGCGGATGTCGTCGAGGAGCGTCAGGCCAGGGGCGTACAGGACGTCGGCTCCGGCCTCCTGGTAGGACTGGAGCCTGGCGATCGTGTCCGCCAGGTCCGGCCGGTCGTGAAGGTGGTTCTCTGCCCGGCCGGTCAGCACCAGGTGGACCGGGCCGCCGTGGGCGACCTCGGCGGCGGCGCCGGCTCGCTCGGCCGCCAGCCCTCGGTCGTAGATCGGGTCCCGGTCGTCCCCGGTGAAGTCCTCGATCGAGGCCCCGGCCAACCCCGAGCCGAGGGCAAGGCGGATCGTCTCCGCCACCCCGGCGGGATCGGCGGCGAAGCAGCTCTCCAGGTCGGCCGACACCGGGAGATCGGTGGCGGCCGCCATCGCCGCGGCGTGAGCCAGCGCCTCCTCCCTGCGGAGCGACCCGTCCAGGCGGCCGAGGGTGGCGGCGAAGCCGCTGCTGGTGGTGGCCAGGGCCTGGAACCCCAACGACTCCAGCAGCCTGGCCGATCCTGCGTCCCACGGGTTGGGCAGCAGCAGCGGACCCGGCCCGTGGTGCAGGGCGAGGAACCGCTCCGCCTTCTCCGCCTGGGCGCTCACGGCCCGCACGGCAGCCCCGGGGGCCCCCGCCCCCGCGTGCGGGGGGGTGGGACCGGGCCCAGAGTTCGGGGGGGCGGGGCCGGGCCCGGGAGCCGGGACCGGCCCGCCCCGCCGGAACTAGGAGACAGGACGGACGTTGGCGGCCTGGAGGCCCTTCGGGCCCTCCTGAACCTCGAACTCGACCTGCTGTCCTTCCTCCAGGCTGCGATAGCCGTTGGTCTGGATGGCGCTGAAGTGCACGAACACGTCCGCGCCCTCAGCCTGGGAGATGAAGCCATAGCCCTTCTCCGCGTTGAACCACTTGACGGAACCGGTCGCCACTTCGGCGAACCCCCTTCTCGAAAGGAACCAGGAAGAGGGCACTGCCTCAGCCGAGCGACAGACGTCGTGCGTCTCGAGCGAACTCCCTCGTCGAGGGACGATAGCAAAGCGCGAACCCCCTGGGAAGACCCGGCCCGCCTCACGGGGGAGGGGCAAGCGGAGGGTGCTCCTGGCCCCCCGCGGCCCGCCGTATCCTGGTGCCCGCCGGGCCGTCCTCCACCACCCAGCCCCGGGCCGTCAGTTGGTCCCGCAGGGCGTCGGCGGCGCCGAAGTCCCGGGCCGACCTGGCCTCGTCCCGCCGGCGCACCAGCTCCGCGTCGTATGGGCCTACGGCGTCCTCCCCCGAGCGCAGGCCGAGCCCCAGGGCCCCGCTCAGCTCGGCCACCGTGGCCGCCAGCCGCCGCCCGCCTTCGGCGTCCCCGGCGTCGAGGGCGCTGTGGGCCCGGCGCACGAGGTCGAACACCGACGCGGTCGCCCCCGGCGTGTCCAGGTCGTCGTCCATGGCGGCGACGAAGCGGGAGTGGGCACCGGGATCGGGCCGCAACGGCTCTGTTCCTCCTAGGGCCGAGGTGCGGCGGTGGAGCGAGTCGAGCCGCTCGATCCCGCGCTCGGCGTCCGAGATGGTCTCGGGCGTGACCTCCATGGGCTTGCGGTAGTGGGACCGCAGGACGAGCAGGCGGTAGGCGCGGGGGTCGGTGCCGGCCAGGAGGTCGGTGAGGGTGACGAAGTTGCGGAGGGAGCGGGACATCTTCTCGCCGCCCGTCTCCACCATGCCGTGGTGCATCCAGTGGCGGGCGAAGGGGCGGCCGAGCGCCACGGCCTGGGCCCGCTCGTTCTCGTGGTGGGGGAAGCGGAGGTCGAGGCCGCCCGTGTGGAGGTCGAAGCCGTCGCCCAGGAGGTCGAGGGACATGACCACGCACTCGGTGTGCCAGCCCGGGCGGCCGTCCCCCCAGGGCGACGCCCAGGACGGCTCGCCCGGCCTGGCCTTCTTCCAGAGGGCGAAGTCGAGGGGCGAGCGCTTCTCCGGGGCCGACTCGACCCTTGCCCCGGCCCGCAGCGACTCGAGGGGCTGGCGGGCGAGGAGCCCGTAGCCGTCGACCCGGCCCACCTCCAGGTAGACCCCGTCCCCGGTCTCGTAGGCGAACCCGGCGGCGGCCAGGTCGGCCACGGCCTCCACCATGGCCTCCACGTAGTCGGTCGCGTGCGGGGTGTCGGTGGGCCGGGCCACGCCCAGGCGGTCGACGGCGTCCCACCAGGCCGCCTCCTGCTCGGCGGCCACCGCCGAGGGCGGGCGGCCCTCCTCGGCGGCCCGCTGGATGATCTTGTCGTCGATGTCCGTGACGTTGGAGACGTGGCGGACCTCCACGCCGCACCACTCCAGGTAGCGCCGGAGCAGGTCGTGCACGAGCATGGCCCGGCCGTGGCCGATGTGGGGCGCCTCGTAGACCGTCGGGCCGCAGACGTACATCGAGAGCTTCCCGGGCTCCCGGGGCACCAGGTCGGCCACCTGGCCCGTTGCGGTGTCGTGGAGGCGCAGCACGCAGGTACGGTAACGCCGTGCCCCGCCCGACTCCGCAGGCCGGGCCGGCGCGCCCGCCGGCCGTCCCCGAGAAGCCGTCCCTCGACGGCCTGGAGGCCGCGTGGTCGGCCCGCTGGGAGGCCGACGGCACGTACCGCTTCGACCGCAGCCGGCCCCGGTCCGGCGTCTTCTCCATCGACACCCCGCCCCCGACCGTGAGCGGCTCCCTCCACATCGGCCACGTGTACTCGTACACCCACACCGACGCCGTGGCCCGTTACCGCCGCATGCGGGGCGCCGAGGTCTTCTACCCGATGGGCTGGGACGACAACGGCCTGCCCACCGAGCGCAGGGTGCAGAACCACTTCGGCGTCCGCTGCGACCCTGGCCTGCCGTACGACCCGGCCTTCCGGCCGCCCGCGGAGCCCGGCAGGGAGCCGGTGCCGGTGTCGCGCCCCAACTTCGTCGAGCTGTGCCTCAGGCTCTCGCGGGAGGACGAGGAGGCGTTCGAGGCCGTGTGGCGGCGCCTCGGGCTCTCGGTCGACTGGTCCATGACCTACAGGACCATCGGGCCGGTCGCCCAGCGGGCCGCCCAGCGGGCGTTCCTCCGCCTCCTCGCCGGCGGCCAGGCCTACCAGGCCGAGGCGCCGACGCTCTGGGACGTCGACTTCAAGACGGCCGTGGCCCAGGCCGAGCTGGAGGAGAGGGAGGTGCCGGGCGCCTACCACCGGATCCGTTTCGAGCTGGCCGGCGGGGGCAGCGGTGGTGGCGGTCGAGGTGGAGGTGGAGGAATGGCGGGCGGCGCGCCGGCCCCCCGTGCCCCCGGCGGGCCGGCCGGCGGCGGCGCCGGGGCGG
>JBOGGR010000482.1:0-3556 GCA_050744025.1 Acidimicrobiales bacterium | reverse complement strand
CCTCCTCACCGGGGCGACGTTGACGCGGCTCATGGACGAGCACGACCTGCGGCCCAGCCGGGCACGAGGCCAGCACTTCCTCTCCGACCCCAACACGGCCCGGCGCATCGCCCGCCTCGCCGGCGTTGGCCCGGGGGACCGGGTGGTCGAGATCGGGGCGGGCCTCGGCTCGCTCACCCTCGCCCTGGCGGCCACCGGGGCGGCGGTGACGGCTGTGGAGGTCGACCGGCGCCTGCTGCCGGCGCTGCGCCAGGTGGTTGCTCCGGCGGGGGTCCGCATCGTCGAGGGCGACGCCCTCGACCTTCCCTGGGACGAGGTGCTGGGCGCAGGGGGCGCCGGCGGGCCGCCGGCGGCCCCTGCTGGCGACGGCCCGGGCGGCCGGCGCCCTGGTCCCTCGTCGCCAACCTGCCGTACAACGTGGCCACCCCCCTCGTCGTGGAGCTGCTGGAGGGGGTGCCGGCCATCTCCCGCATGCTCGTGATGGTCCAGGCCGAGGTGGGGGAGCGGCTGGCGGCCGGCGCCGGCGAGCAGGCCTACGGGGCGGTCTCGGTCAAGGTGGCCTACTTCGCCGAGGCGTCGGTGGTGGGCCGGGTCCCGCCGACGGTCTTCCTCCCCCAGCCGAAGGTGGACTCGGCCCTGGTGGCGCTGGCCCGGCGCCCGGCGCCGGCGGTCGACCCGGCGGCCGTCGCGTACGAGCGCCTGGCGCAGGTGGTCCGGGCCGGGTTCCACCAGCGCCGCAAGATGCTGCGCCGTGCCCTGGCCGGCGTGGTCGAGGAGGGCGCCTTCGAGAGGGCCGGGGTGGCGCCGACGGCCCGGGCCGAGGAGCTCGACGTGCAGGCGTGGGGGAGGCTGGCCGCATGGCCTCCGAGCGCCGCCTCCTAGCCCCGGCCAAGCTGACCCTGTCCCTCCGGGTCACGGGCGTGCGGGAGGACGGCTACCACCTGCTCGACGCCGAGATGGTGAGCATCGACCTGGCCGACGAGCTGACGTTCCGGGCCGGCGACGGCCTGGAGGTGGTGGGCGAGGCCGGCCTCCCGGTCGCCTCGGGGGAGGACAACCTCGTGAGAAGGGCCCTCGCCCACGTGGGCCGGAGGGCCCACGTGGGCTTGGTCAAGCGGATCCCCGCGGGCGCCGGCCTCGGCGGAGGATCTGCCGATGCCGCCGCCGTGCTGCGCTGGGCCGGCGTGGGCTCGGGCCCGGGCGGCCCAGGGCCCGCGGACCTGGCCATGGCCGCCCGGCTCGGCGCGGACGTGGCGTTCTGTCTCGTCGGGGGCCGGGCCCGGGTGCGCGGCATCGGAGAGGTGGTGGAGCGCCTCCCCGCCGAGGAGCGGGCCCTCCTGCTCCTGCTCCCGCCCTTCGGGGTCTCGACGCCCGCCGTCTACCGGGCCTGGGACGACCTCGGGGGGCCGACCGCCGGTGGGCCCAACGACCTCGAGCCGGCGGCGCTCGCCGTGGAGCCCCGCCTGGCCGCGTGGCGGGACGCGCTCGGCGAGGCGACGGGGCAGGCGCCCGTCCTGGCCGGGAGCGGCTCCACCTGGTTCGTCGAGGGCACGCCCTGGTCGCTCGGCCTGGACGGCCGCCCCGAGCTGACCGACGGCGGCGAGCGGGGCCGGCTGGTGGCGGTGCGCACGCTGGCCCCGTGAGCCAGCGGTCCGGCTACTTACTTGCCGGCCCGCCGCTGCCAGCGGGTCGCCTTCAGCATCTTCTTGTGCTTCTTCTTGCGCATCCGCTTGCGACGCTTCTTGATGAGGGAACCCATGCCGGGGGGTCACCCTAGCAGTCGCCGGTCCGGCGGCGGTCCGGCGGCGGCAACAGGCGGGGTGAAGAACACGCCAGGGGTAGGGGGTGTGCCCCTACCCCTGGCGTGAACGGGTCGCTGAGGGTGAGGCGACCCAGACCGAGGAGCACCCGACGGACACCGCGGCGCGCCGCAGGGGCGCGACGCCGACGGCCCACACCGGGACGACCGCCAGTGGCCGGGTGGCGCGCCCGGCCATGAGGGCGGAGACAGACCCGACGATCTCCTGGATGCGGATCCGCCCAGCTCGGAGGGCCCGACAAGGGGTGCGGCGGACACGGTTGCTTGGTACTTCGCGTCCTTCGAGGCCCCTGAGCTGGACGGGTCGGTTCGGTGCCAACGGTTGCTCCTTGGTCGTTTTCCATTCTTGACGGTCGAGCTAAGAGCACGGCCAACCGAACTTAAGAACCCGATAAGACCGGAGCAGTATCGAGTTCACGGACCACAGCCATGTCGTTTCGATCCCCGAAAGATCCAGCCGGATCACTCCAGATTGGATGGGTCGGCTGCAGCCCGATCCCGGGCGGTCATGAAGTTGGCGAAGTTCGCCCGGAAGCTCGCCAACGCCGCCTCCGGTGCGACAGGCAAGCCTTCAACCATCAGCGGACCCATGTCGTCCGGCCAGAACCAACGAAGGCGGTCCCAGAAGAGGGTCCGCAGGCGGTCGCCTTCCCGGTGGGCGATGAACAGCTCGATCTTGATGCCGTCCTGGTGGTAGACCCGCTTGTGGGAGAGGTGACCGGCGACCACTTCATGGCGCGCCTCGACGAACGAGTCCAACAGCGGCAGTGACGGCGCAACCAGGACGACGTCGACATCGGCGTGCGGTCGTGGGGCGGCCACCTTCAGCAGTTCCTCGCCCCATCCGCCGAAGAGCAGAGGCTCGAACCCGGCCCTCTCCAGGTCGACGATCACCCGCTTGACCAGTTCCAGATCGTTCACTTCACCGGCGCTTCCTCGATTCGGTGGGAGTACCGAGGCTCGGATACTTCCCGATGAAACCAGCAACGACGTCCACTGGGCTGGCTCTCGGCATGCCGTGAACTGGCGGTCGCGAGCCGACGGTACCGTCGGCGCCGTGCTGCCGATCGAGAACGTCCAGGTGACCGCCGACGGGCCGGGGGCCCTCGCCGTCCGCTGGGACCCGGTCCGCCCGGACGAGCCGGTCGCCGTCGCCGTCGGGTCGAGCGCCGACCCCGCGCTCCACGTCGCGGTGCGGACCGTCGAGGCCAGTGCCGGCGGCATCAGGGCCACCGGGCTCCCGGGGGGTCGCCACTACGTCTCGGTGTCGACGCGGGCCGGGCTCCTCGTCGTCGCCGAGCGCCGGGTGGCGCTGAGCGGACCGTGGAACTTCCGCGACCTCGGCGGCTACCCGGTCGCTTCCGGCGGGGTGACCCGGTGGGGCGCGCTCTTCCGCTCCGACAGCCTCCACACCTGCACGACCGACGACGCCGAGCACCTCGAGCGCCTGGGGGTCCGCGCGGTCTTCGACCTCCGGCGCGCCGAGGAGCGGGACAAGAGCCCGGGGCCCCGGACGGTGATCCCGATGACCATCTCGGGGGGGCGCCTGGCCGACGCCGACAACTCGACCCTGCGCACCCGCGACGACGGGGAGCAATGGCTGTTCGAGGACTACCTCCACATGCTGGCCGCGGCCGGCCCCGACTTCGGCCGCCTCTTCGGCGCGCTGTCCGAGGAGCGCGTCTACCCGGCGGTGTTCCACTGCATGGGGGGCAAGGACCGCACCGGCATGGCGGC
>JBOGGR010000481.1:0-2039 GCA_050744025.1 Acidimicrobiales bacterium | reverse complement strand
GGCTGGCGGTGCGGGCCCGGGCGCCGACCTGGCCGGCGTGGCTGGCGGTGCGGGCCCGGGCGCCGACCTGGCCGGCGTGACGCCGGAGGGCGAGCCCCTGCAGGTGGGTGTGGCCGGGGGGGGACAGGAGGCCCTGCTGGCCTTCCTGTCCAGCGGGTGCGCCACCTGCGCCGGCCTCTGGGCCGCCCTGGGGGACCCGGCCAGCCTGGCCGCGGTCCCCGACGGGGTGCGGGTGGTGGTCGTCACCCGGAGCCCCTCGGAGGAGAGCCCGGGGAGGGTGGCCAACCTGGCGCCGCCGCTCGTCCCTGTGGTCATGTCCAGCGCCGCCTGGGCCGATTACGGGGTGCCGGGCTCCCCCTACTTCGTCCACGTGGACGGGCGAACCGGGCGGGTCGTGGGCCAGGGCACGGCGAGCCGCTGGGACCAGGTGGCCGGGCTGTTCCGCCAGGCCCGGGCCGACAGGGACCTGATGGCAGCCGGGATCCGTCCCGGCGACCCGAGCCTCTACCGGCCCGACATAGCCCCGCTTGCCGCCGGCCCCTCGCCGGTCGGCAGCCCCTCGCCGGTCGGCAGCCCCTCGCCGGTCGCCGGTGCCCCGGTCGCCGGTGGGCGGTCGTAGCCCGGCCGTGGAACTCGCAGCCCCCCTGTGCCCGCCGGCGTGCTGACGCCGGGCGCGCTGACGGCGGGCGTGCTGCCGGCCGCAGTGGTGGTGGCGGCCGTGGCCGGTCTGCGGTCCAGCTGGTCGCCCTGAGGCGAGTCGATGCTGGCCAGCATCCACCCGCTCGGCGAGCGGGCCAGGCGCAACCGATGGAGTCGCACCGTGGCCGCCTATGTGGCGGGCTCGGTGGCGGGCGGGGCGGTCGTCGGCGCCGTCCTCGGCGCGGGCGCCGGCCGGATCGGGCTCGGGCCGGCCGCCCTGGGGCCGGTCGGGCTCGGCGTGATCGTGGCGGCTGCGGCGGTCGTGGCCATCGGGCTCGACGCCGGCATCGGCGGGGTGGCTGTCCCCACGGTGCGGCGTCAGGTGGACGAGCGATGGCTCTCCCGCTACCGGGGCTGGGTGTACGGGGTGGGGTTCGGCTTCCAGCTCGGAGCCGGCGTGGTAACGATCGTGACGTCGGCCGCGGTGTACGTGGCCCTGGCGCTGGCCCTGCTCACCGGGTCGGCCGCCGGTGGTCTGACGGTCGGCGCCACGTTCGGGCTGGTGCGGAGCCTCCCGGTGCTGGCCGGCGCCCGGGTCCGGGACCCCGGCCACCTCCGCCGGCTGCACCGCCGCCTCCAGGCCGGGGCCGGGATGGCCTCCTTGGCCACCACCGCATGCCTTGTGGCCCTGGCCCTGGCCGGCGTCGCCCTGGCGGTCGCCGGGGCCTGGCCGGCCGGGGGACCGTGGCGGGGGGGCACGGGCCGATGACCGGGCTCGTGGGCGAGCGGCGGGGGGTCACGAGCCGATGACCGGGCTCGTGGGCTACGGGCTGCGGGTCGACCCGCCGCCGGGATGGGACGCGCGGCTCTACCGCCGCCCCGCCCCCGAGCGGGGCGTGACCTACCCGGTCCTGCACCTGGCCAACTTCGCCCTGCCGCCGGACCGGGGCGACTACGGCGGGGGCGCCGTCGAGGCCATGGGCCCTGGCCACGTGCTCGTCACCCTCGTCGAGTTCGCCCCGGAGAGCGCGGCCACGCCCCTGTTCGCCCGGGTGGGCCGACCCTGGCCGCTCGGGGCGGACGCCTTTCGGACCACGACGCTCCAGCGGCCCCTGCCCGGCCAGGCCGGGACCCAGTGGTTCTTCCAGGAGCAGGGCCGGCCCTTCTGCCTGTACGCCGTGCTCGGGAGCCACGCCCAGCGCCAGCGCCTGGTTCCCCGCGTGAACGAGGCCCTCGGCCGCATCACGGTCGAGCGGGGGGCCGCCGGGTGAGCGGCGTCCTGGCGGGCCCGTTCGCGGTGGCCGCCGTGCTCCTCGGCGCCGGCGGGGTGCTGAAGGTGGTCCAGCCGGCGTCCACCGCCCGGGCCCTGCGGGCGCTCGGGCTGCCGGGCGGGCCCGGCC
>JBOGGR010000480.1:0-15151 GCA_050744025.1 Acidimicrobiales bacterium | reverse complement strand
TCCCGCCACAGGACCAGGCTCCCCACCTCCTCGGCGAGGACCTGGTCGAGGACCTGGCCGAGGGACTGGGCGAGGACCTCGCCGGGGACACCGGTCCCTCCCGGGCTGGGCCGGGTGAGGACGGCGGCCCGGCAGGCACCGGCCGGCTGTGGGACGCGGGCGAGCTGTGGGACACCGGATAGGCGGAGGTCGGGCGCCGGAGCCCCGATGCGGCCGGACGGGCGGTGAGCCGCGAATACCGCCCCCAGTGACGCCGGTGTCGCGCGGCACCGCCCTCCGCCAGTGACGCTGGTGCTCCTGCGAGCGCATCCTGGACGTGGAAGCCGCACCCACGGTGGAGGGCGATCGAGGCCTCGTTGCGGTCGGCGATGCGGGCCATGACGCAGTGGAAGCCGTGGGCGCCGGCCAGGCGGACGGTCTCGGCGAGCAGCAGCCGCCCGATCCCAGCGCCCCGCTGGTCGGTGCGGACATAGACCGAGTCCTCCACGGTCGTGGCGTAGGCGCGTCGGCTCCGGTAAGGCGACAGAGAGGCGAACCCGGTCACCTCCCCCCGGTCCTCCGCCACCACGACCGGGTGGGCGCCGGAGTGGTCGGCCAGCCAGAGCTCCTGGTCGGCCGGCGAGCGGGGCACCATCTCGAACACGAACGTGGAGCCGAGGACCTCGGCGTTCCAGATGGCCCGGGTGGCCTCGGCATCCCCGGGGGCGGCCAGCCGATAAGCACCGGACCGCAGAGTAGCGGCGCCTGCCCACCCACAAGCGTGCCGCGGTGCGGCGCCGGTCAGGTGGTGTAGGTGATGACGACCGATCCGTTGCCGGCGTTGCCCGACCCGAAGGTCGCCGAGGTCGGGAAGGACGAGCCACCTCCGCCGCCGCCCGCCCCGTTGGGACCGCCGCCGTCGCCGCCGTAGTAGCCGCCGCCGCCCCCCCGCCGGCGTACGCCTTCGTCGGCGGAAAGCCGACAGCACCGGCCTCCCCTTGTCCACCGGTGCCCTGAGGTTCCGTGGCAAGGCCACTGCCGTCCTTGCCGCCGGTGGTCTGGGTGCCCCCCGCCCCGCCATTGCTGACGCCCGCGCCGGCACCGCCTTCGGTTCGCCTCCCGCACCCCCGGTGAAGCCGTTCGAGGAGGAGCCGTTGGTTTCCGCGCCCCCGCCCCCACCCCCGCCGGCCACCACCAGGCGGTCGGCGATCCGGTAGGGGCTGCTGCGTATGTCGGAGGCGCCGCCGCCGCCCCCGTCGACCGTGACCTGATGGCCGTTGACGCTGGTCGATTGCCCAGCGCCCTGGCCGCCTCCGTTCGAGCCGCCCTTTCCCCGATCGGCCGCGACCCGCCGTCACCGCCCTTGCCGCCGACGTTGACCTGGAGGATCTCGCCGAGGGTGACCATCAGGACATAGGAATGGATCGAGGCTCCCAGACCCCCCGCCCCCGTAGGCGCTGCCCCCGTAGGCGCTGAGTTGGCGTAGCCGCTGCCGCCCGAGGCCGATGCCGGCGACATCGCCGCGCCGATGGTGGGCGCCACCCACGCCGCGCCCCCGATGACCGCCGCGCCCTCGAGCAGCGTCCGACGGTCCATGCCCTCCCGGGTCAGGCCCATGCTGATCCCTCCATCTGCTCCGGTCCGCCGCCCCGGCGGGATCGAGGGCGGAGGCGGGCAGCCACCAGGGGCGCCTTGTGCGCTGCCGCCATCGTGCCACCGGTCCCAGACGGGTAAAGGGGTGCGACGGTACGTTGCCGGAGCTGGTGAGGGCACAGGCGTCGTGCGGCCGGTCACCCGGCGCCGGGTAGCCTGCTGGCGTGGTTGCGGGCGACAGGGCCGGATGCGAAGCTCGGGGCCGCGCCGTGAATGCCCGGTGCAGTGCCCTCGACTGCGGCCGGACATAGAAGTGCTGGTCAGCGATTAGATTGCCGGCCCCCTTAGCTCAGTCGGCAGAGCACAGCCATGGTAAGGCTGGTGTCGTCGGTTCGATTCCGACAGGGGGCTCGCCCGTCGTGGCGGCGTAGCTCAGATGGTCAGAGCACACGGCTCATAATCGTGGGGTCGTCGGTTCGAGTCCGACCGCCGCTACTGCTCGTTCCGCCGAGCCGACCCAGGAGAGGACATGCCCAAGAACGAGAAGAGGGTCAAGGTGACGCTGGCTTGCGACGTCTGCAAGCGGCGCAACTACATCACGGTGAAGAACCGTCAGAACGACCGCGAGCGCATCGAGATGAAGAAGTACTGCCGGTGGGACCGACGGCACACCACCCACCGGGAGACCCGCTGAGCCGGCTCCCGGCCAGCCGGCCGGGCCCGCGGCGTAACCGGGAGGGGCTTCCCGGTGTCTGATGGGCTGATGGCGAGCAAGGTGGCAGAGCTCGTGGCAGACGCCAAGGGTGGCGACCGGTCGGCCTTCGACAGCCTGGTCCGAGCCACGTACGGCGACACCTACGCCCTGGCCTACCGGCTGACGGGCAACGAGGACGACGCCTGCGACGTGCTCCAGGACGCCTACCTCCGGGCCTACCGGGCGCTGCCGGGGTTCCGGGGCGACGCCGCCTTCACGACCTGGCTGTACCGGATCACGGCCAACTGCGCGGCGACGCACCTGGCCCGCCGGGGCCGGGCCCGCCACGAGGAGCTGACCGACGACGCTCCCCTGGCCGACGAGCGGCCGGCGAGCGACCCCGAGGCGATGGCCGGCGCCGCCCTCGAGCGGGATCTGGTCACGGCCGCCCTGGCCGCGCTGCCCGACCGGCTCCGGATCGTGGTCGTGCTGAGGGACATCTACGACCTGCCCCACGAGGCCATCGCCGCCGAGCTCGGGATCAGCGAGACCGCGGCCAAGGTCCGCCTGCACCGGGCCCGCAGGAAGCTCCGGGAGCGCCTGTTCCCGACCCGTGAGGAGCGCAACGAGATGGACGAGGCCCATGCGGTGTGACCACGTGGCCGACCTCCTGCCCGGGATCATGGACGGCGACAACGAGGCCGACCACCGGGTGGTGGCCCATGTCGAGACGTGCCTGCGCTGCCAGGCCGAGCTGGTCCAGTACCGCCGGTTGCTCAGGGTCCTCCACCAGCTCCGGGCCCAGGGGCTGGACCCCCCGCCGGGCCTGGTGGGCGAGATCCTGGCCCAGCTGGGGGACGCGGCCGAGCGCGGCGCAATCCGCTCCGCCCTGGTGGGCCGCCGGCTGGCCTACCTGGCCGCCCTGGCCGCTGCGGCCGGGGCAGCTGGTGCGGCGGGAGCGGCGGTGATCCTGGCCAGCCGGGGCCGGGGCGGCGGCAAGATCCCCCTCGCCAGCTGAGCCCCGCCCGCCCGCCTCTCCCGGCCGCCGGCCACGGCCGCCGGAGGGTCCGGTTGGGGCCGGTGCTATCCTCGGGGACTGCCCCCAAGGGCAGTAGCTCAACTGGCAGAGCACCGGTCTCCAAAACCGGCGGTTGGGGGTTCGAGTCCCTCCTGCCCTGCTCGGTCCGTCTGCCGCACGAGGTACACCCGTGAACCGCCAACCCGATCCCATGGTGCAGCACGAAGGTCAGGTGGATGTCGATGCGCCGGCCTCCGTCGGGCGCGTCGGCGCGCTGCCCCGGCCGGCCGGCGCACGGCCCCGCACCACCCCGGCCCAGTTCCTTCGGGACGTCCGGGGCGAGATGCGCAAGGTCGCCTGGCCGAAGCGGGAAGAGGTCGTCAACTACTCGATCGTCGTCTTCGTCACCCTCGTGATCATCGTGGCCCTGATCTTCGGCCTCAACCTCGCGTTCCAGCAGGGCGTGACCTTCCTCCTCCAGCCATGAGCGACCAGCCCGAACCCTCCCCGGACCCCGTGTCCGACCTGGCGGCCGGCGCCGAGCCTGCCCCTCCCACGGCGACGGCCGAGCCCGCCCCTCCCGCGGGCCCCGGAGGGGCGGCGGCCGAGCCCGACCCGGTCTCCGACGTCGCGGCCGGGGCCGAGCCTCCCGCCGCCACCCCGGCCGAGGAGCCCCCGTCCGGCGAGCCCCCGGCCGGCGAGCTGGTGCCCGACGACCTGGCGGCGCTCGACGAGCTGCCGGCGTTCGAGAGCCCGTACGACCGTCCCGGCCAGTGGTACGTGGTCCACACCTACGCCGGCTACGAGAACAAGGTCAAGTCGAACCTGGAGAGCCGGATCTCGTCCATGAACATGGAGGACAGGATCCACGAGGTGGTCATCCCCATGGAGGACGTGGTCGAGTTCAAGGGCGGCAAGAAGGTGGTGGTCTCCAAGAAGGTCTTCCCCGGCTACCTCCTGACCCGCTGCGAGCTCGACGACGACTCCTGGTCGGTCATCCGCCAGACGCCGGGAGTCACCGGCTTCGTCGGCCCGGGCACCAAGCCGACCGCCCTGTCGCGGCGCGAGGTCGAGAGCATCCTCCAGGTGCGGGCAGAGGGCGCCGACGCCGTGAAGAAGACGCGGCCGCGGCTCGAGCACGAGGTGGGGGAGACCGTCAGGGTGAGGGAGGGCCCCTTCGCCGACTTCTCCGGCCAGATCGCCGAGATCAACGAGGACCAGCTGAAGCTCAAGGTGCTGGTCAACATCTTCGGGCGGGAGACCCCGGTGGAGCTCGAGTTCAGCCAGGTGGCGAAGCTGTAGGGCGCCCCGGCGCACCGGGAAGAGCAAGAGCACGAGCAAGAGGAGAGAGAGGAACCGCCGCACCGATGGCCAAGCGCCGTGTCACAGCCGTGGTCAAGATCCAGCTGCCAGCCGGGCAGGCCACGCCCGCCCCTCCCGTGGGGACCGCCCTCGGTCCCCACGGCGTGCAGACTATGGAGTTCTGCAAGCAGTACAACGCCGCCACCGAGGCCCAGCGCGGGCAGGTCATCCCTGTCGAGATCACGATCTTCGAGGACCGGTCGTTCTCGTTCGTCCTGAAGACCCCGCCGACGCCGGTCCTGCTCCGCCAGGCGGCCGGCCTCGACAAGGGGGCCGAGACGCCCGGGCGGGCGGTGGCGGGCTCCATCACCGACGGCCAGCTCGCCGACATCGCCAAGGTCAAGATGCCGGACCTCAACGCCAACGACCTGGAGGCCGCCAAGCGCCAGGTGGCCGGAACGGCCCGGTCCATGGGCATCAGCGTCAGCTAGGCCGGGCACGGCCAGCTCGGGCCGCAAGGCCCACAGTCACGAGGAACAAGGCCCACAGTCACGAGGAAGGAGCCACCGATGCCCATCAGGGGCAAGAAGCACGCCGACGCTGTCCGGCGCTACGACCGCCAGCACCTGCACACCCCCGGCGAGGCCGTCGACCTGGTCAAGAGCCTGGCTGCGGCCCGCTTCGACGAGACCGTCGAGCTGGCGGTCCGCCTCGGCGTCGACCCGCGCCGGGCCGACCAGATCGTGCGTGGCACCGTGGCCCTGCCGGCCGGCACCGGCCGCGAGGTCAGGGTCGCGGTGTTCGCCGCCGGCGAGGCTGCGGCCCAGGCTCGTGAGGCGGGGGCCGACGTGGTCGGTGCCGACGACCTGGTCGCCCGGATCCAGAACGACGGGTTCTTGGGGTTCGACGTGGCCATCGCCACCCCGGACCTCATGGGCCAGGTGGGCCGGCTCGGCCGGGTCCTCGGTCCGCGGGGCCTGATGCCCAATCCGAAGACCGGCACGGTCACGACCGACGTGGCGAGGGCCGTGACCGAGTTCAAGGGCGGCCGGGTCGAGTACCGGACCGACAAGGTCGGCAACGTCCACGTGCCCCTCGGCAAGGTGTCCTTCGACCGGGCCAAGCTCCTCGACAACCTGCGGGCGGTGATGGACGAGCTGACCCGCGTCAAGCCGGCCGCGGCCAAGGGCAGGTACGTGCGCTCCGTGACCCTGAGCTCGACCATGGGGCCGGGGGTGAAGGTGGACCCCGGCCGGACCCGGATCACCGACGAGGACCTGGCGGCCAGCGCCTGAGGGGCCGGGACGAGCGGGCTGGTATCCTCGGCCCGGCAACCCCACCGACGCCACAGACCTCCGGTGCGCCGCGGCGCTGAAAGGGCCCGAAGGCCCGCCTGACCAGGCGACCCCCCCCTCGACCTGTCGAGGCCGTCCCCTGCGGCGCTGAGCGGCGGCTGGCAACAGTGCGAGGAGGACCGATGGACAATCCGAGGCCCGAGAAGGTGGCCCTGGTCGGCGAGGTGCGGGAGCGCCTGACGAGCGCCGACGCCGCCCTGCTCACCGAGTACCGCGGCCTCAAGGTGGCCGAGCTGGCCACGCTCCGGCGGAGCCTGCGCCGGGCCGGCGGGGACTACAAGATCTACAAGAACACGCTGATCCGCTTCGCGGTGCGGGACCTCGGCCTCCCCGAGCTGGTGGACCTGGTGCAGGGCCCGACGGCGATCGCGTTCGTCGACGGCGACGCCGCCGAGGTGGCCAAGGTGCTCCGGGACTTCGCCCGTACCAACCCCGCCCTGGTGGTGAAGGGCGGCATCCTCGGCGAGAGCCTGCTGTCGGCCGCCGAGGCGGCGGCCCTGGCCGACCTCCCGTCCCGGGAGGTCCTCCTCTCCCGGCTGGCCGGCGGCCTGGCCGCCCCCCTGCGCCAGATGGCCGGGCTCCTCCAGGCCCTGCCCCGTGACTTCGCCTACGGCCTGAAGGCCCTGATCGACAAGCGGGCGGCCGCAGAGGCCGGTCCCGCGACGACCACCCCATAGACACGTCCGAGACCCAGAAAGGCAGGCAGAGCGCAATGACCACCACCAAGGAAGAGATCCTCGACGGGATCGCGGGCATGACCGTCCTCGAGCTGTCCGAGCTGCTGAAGGAGTTCGAGGAGCGCTTCGGCGTCACCGCCGCCGCCCCGGTGGCGGTGGCCGCCGCCGCACCCGGCGCCGGCGCAGAGGCGGCACCGGCCGAGGAGGAGCAGGACGAGTTCGACGTCGTCCTGCAGTCGGCCGGCGACAAGAAGATCCAGGTCATCAAGGAGGTGCGCACCCTCACGAGCCTCGGCCTCAAGGAGGCCAAGGACCTGGTGGACGGCGCCCCGAAGCCCGTCCTCGAGAAGGCGTCCAAGGAGGACGCCGAGAAGGCCAGGGCCCAGCTGGAGGCGGCCGGCGCCACCGTCGAGCTGAAGTAGCCCACCTCGGGCGCCGCGCCACCGGGAGGCGATGCCGCCGCGCCCCTTGACCGGGGCCGGAGGGGGCCGTACTGTTTGGTGGGGCGCTCCCCATGCTCGGGGGGCTTGCCGGCGACTGCGTCAGCGAGTATGATGACAGGTTGCCGTGGTCCCCCGTCAGCTCGCCCGAGTCCTGACCCCTCGTTGGCGCGCGCCCGGGTGACCACGCCCCCCCCTGCCAGCACGCTCCTCGTCGACGCCCCCCTCAGCAAGGAGTAGGCCCTTGCCCGCTCGTTCCACGCTCCCGGAACGCTTCTCGTTCGCCAACCTCGACGAGGTCCTGCCCCTGCCGGACCTGGTCGCCATCCAGCGGGACTCCTTCCGCTGGCTCCTCGACCGGGGCCTGGCGGAGACCTTCCGCGACATCAGCCCGATCCCGGACTTCACCGGCCAGCTCCGCCTGGAGCTGGACTACGACCCCGACGACCCCGACCTCCGGCCCCCTCCCAAGTTCTCGGTGGAGGAGTGCAAGGAGAAGGACATGACCTACGCCGCGCCGATATTCGTGCGGGCCCGGTTCATGAACGCCACCACGGGCGAGATCAAGGAGCAGACCGTCTTCATGGGGGACTTCCCGATGATGACGGACAAGGGCACGTTCATCGTGAACGGCACCGAGCGGGTGGTGGTCTCCCAGCTGGTGCGCTCGCCCGGGGTCATCTTCCAGCAGGGCCGGGACTCCCAGCGCACGCCGGTCACCGGCACCATCCACCCCTACCGGGGCGAGTGGATCGAGTTCGACGTGGAGACCAAGCCGGGCCGGGACGTGACCGCCGGCGCCCGCGTCGCCCGCAAGCGCCGGCTCTCCCTGTTCGTGCTGCTGCGGGCCCTCGACTACGGGGACGAGGGCTTCCTCACCCGCTTCGTGCGCTACTTCGACTTCCTGGAGGGGCAGTGGGAGCGGGAGCGGGAGCTCGCCCCTACCAGGGAGGAGGCCCTGCTCGAGATCTACAAGCGGGTCCGCCCTGGCGAGCCGCCGTCCGTGGAGGCGGCCAGGGCCTATTTCGAGTACGCCTTCTTCAGCCCGAAGCGCTACGACCTCACGAGGGTCGGCCGCTACAAGCTCGACCGCAAGCTCGGCCCGGAGATCGAGCGCTGCACCGAGCTCTTCGGCATCGAGCTCGAGCGCCCGGAGCCGGGCCAGAGCGTGCTGAGCCCGTCGGAGATGCTTGCCGCGGCCAGCTACATGCTGCACCTCGCGAAGGGGGAGCCGGGCTACCGGCTCGACGACCAGGACCACTTCGCCAACCGTCGCATCCGCTCGGTGGGCGAGCTGATCCAGAACCAGGTCCGGGTGGGCCTCTCGCGGATGGAGCGGGTGGTGCGGGAGCGCATGACCACCCAGGACGTGGAGGCGATCACCCCCCAGACCCTCATAAACATCCGTCCGGTGGTGGCCTCCATCAAGGAGTTCTTCGGCACCAGCCAGCTCTCGCAGTTCATGGACCAGCACAACCCGCTGTCGGGGCTGGCCCACAAGCGGCGCCTGTCGGCCCTGGGCCCGGGCGGCCTGTCCCGGGAGCGGGCCGGGTTCGAGGTCCGCGACGTCCACACCTCCCACTACGGGCGCATGTGCCCGATCGAGACCCCGGAGGGCCCGAACATCGGCCTCATCGGGGCCCTGGCCACCTACGCCCGGGTCAACGAGTACGGCTTCATCGAGACCCCCTACCGCAAGGTGTCCGGCGGCCGCGTGACCGACGAGATCGTCTACCTGGCGGCCGACGAGGAGGAGGAGCACGTCATCGCCCAGGCCAACGCCGCGCTCGACGATCGCGGCGCCTTCACCGGGGACCGCGTCCTGGTCCGCCGGGGCCCCCAGGGGGCCAGCGTCAGGGTCGGGGTGGGCACCACCTCCTACGGCAACACGAGCGAGGTCGACTTCGTGCCCCCGGCCGAGGTGGACCTCATGGACGTCTCGCCCAAGCAGATCGTCTCGGTGTCGACGGCCCTCATCCCCTTCATCGAGCACGACGACGCGAACCGGGCCCTCATGGGCGCCAACATGCAGAAGCAGGCGGTCCCCCTCCTCGTCCCCGAGGCGCCCTTCATCGGGACCGGGGTGGAGGCGAGGGCGGCCCGGGACGCCGGCGACGTGGTCCTGGCCGAGGGGGACGGCACCGTCGCCGAGGTGGGTGGCGAGCACGTCGTCGTCGAGTACCGGGCCGGCCAGGCCGACCGCCTCGGCCAGCCCCTCGGGCGCAAGGTGTACCGGCTGGCCAAGTTCCGGCGCTCCAACCAGAACACCTCGATCAACCAGAAGTCGGTGGTGGACGAGGGCCAGGCCGTGAAGGCCGGCGACGTGCTGGCCGACGGGCCGTCCACCCGCCACGGCGAGCTGGGCCTCGGCAAGAACCTGCTGGTCGCCTTCATGCCCTGGGAGGGCTACAACTTCGAGGACGCCATCATCCTGTCCGAGCGCCTGGTGCGCGACGACGTGCTCACCTCCATCCACATCGAGGAGCACGAGGTGGACGCGAGGGACACGAAGCTCGGGGCCGAGGAGATCACGAGGGACATCCCGAACCTGTCCGAGGAGATCCTGGCCGACCTGGACGAGCGGGGCATCATCAGGGTCGGGGCCGAGGTCGGGGCCGGCGACGTCCTGGTAGGCAAGGTCACGCCCAAGGGCGAGACCGAGCTCACCCCCGAGGAGCGCCTGCTGCGGGCCATCTTCGGCGAGAAGGCCAGGGAGGTCCGCGACACCAGCCTCAAGGTCCCCCACGGGGAGTCGGGCAAGGTCATCGACGTCCGGGTCTTCTCCCGGGAGGAGGCCAACGAGCTGCCGCCCGGGGTCAACCAGCTCGTCCGGGTGTACGTGGCCCAGAAGCGCAAGATCTCCGAGGGGGACAAGCTGGCCGGCCGCCACGGCAACAAGGGCGTGATCTCCAAGATCCTGCCCCTGGAGGACATGCCGCACCTGGCCGACGGGACCCCTGTCGACATCATCCTGAACCCCCTCGGCGTGCCGAGCCGGATGAACGTTGGCCAGGTGCTCGAGTCCCACCTGGGCTACGCGGCCCGCTTCGGATGGGAGGGCGACGGGAGGGACGGCAGCCCCAGGGGCAGCGGCTCGGGGGGGGACGGGGAGAAGACCCGCCCCCGGGCCGACCCGGCCGTGGCGGTGGCGACCCCGGTGTTCGACGGGGCCCACTGGGACGAGGAGGACAAGGCCGGGCGCCACCCCACCATCAAGGCCATCTTCGAGACCCTGCGCCCGGAGTCCGCCGACGGCGAGCGCCTGCTCGGTCCCGACGGCAAGGCCACGCTCTACAACGGCCGCACCGGCGAGACCTACGACAACCCCATCAGCGTGGGCTACGTGTACATCCTGAAGCTGGCGCACCTGGTGGACGACAAGATCCACGCCCGGTCCACGGGCCCGTACTCGATGATCACCCAGCAGCCCCTGGGGGGCAAGGCCCAGTTCGGGGGCCAGCGCTTCGGCGAGATGGAGGTGTGGGCCCTGGAGGCCTACGGCGCCGCTTACGCGCTCCAGGAGCTGCTCACGATCAAGTCCGACGACGTGCTCGGCCGGGTCAAGGTGTACGAGGCCATCGTGAAGGGCGAGAACATCCCCGAGCCAGGCATCCCCGAGTCCTTCAAGGTGCTCATCAAGGAGATGCAGTCGCTCTGCCTCAACGTCGAGGTGCTGTCGACCACCGGCGAGGAGATCGAGATGCGCGAGCTCGACGAGGACGTGTTCCGCACGGCCGAGGAGCTGGGCATCGACATAAGCCGTCCCGAGCGAGGCTCGGACGAGGAGGACGCACGACGAGCAGGGGAGAGGAGCTTCTAGGTGCTCGACGTCAACAACTTCGACCAGCTCCGCATAGGCCTGGCCACCGCCGACGCGATCCGCGCCTGGTCCAACGGCGAGGTGAAGAAGCCGGAGACCATCAACTACCGCACGCTGCGGCCCGAGAAGGACGGCCTCTTCTGCGAGAAGATCTTCGGCCCCACCAAGGACTGGGAGTGCTACTGCGGCAAGTACAAGCGCGTGCGGTTCCGCGGCATCATCTGCGAGCGCTGCGGGGTCGAGGTCACCCGGTCCAAGGTCCGCAGGGAGCGCATGGGCCACATCGAGCTGGCCGCCCCGGTCGTCCACATCTGGTACCTGCGGGGGACCAGGAGCTGGCTGGCCTACCTGCTCATGGGCACGGAGGTCCGTGAGGAGCTGAAGGCGAAGCAGCTGGAGAAGGTCATCTACTTCGCCGCCAACCTCGTGACCGACGTCGACGACGAGCGCCGGCACACGGACCTGCCCAGCCTCGAGGCCGAGCTGGCCGAGGAGAAGGGCGACATCGAGCGCCAGCGCGACGTCGAGGTCGACCGCCGCTTCAAGGCCCTCGAGGGGGAGCTGGCCGCCCTGGAGGCAGGGGGGGCCAAGGACTCCGAGGTCAAGGCCCGCCAGCGAGCCGCTGAGAAGGAGATCTCCGACATCAGGGAGCGGGCGGCCCGGGAGATCGACCTGGCGGAGCGGGCCTTCGACGAGCTCAGGGACCTCTATCCCCGCAAGATCATCGAGGACGAGCAGCTGTGGAGGGAGCTGGCCGCCCGCTACGGGACCGAGGACGAGAAGGCCGGCACGAGGAAGTACTTCGAGGGCGGGATGGGGGCGGCGGCCATCGCCGACCTCATCGACCGCCTCGACCTGGACGAGGAGGAGGTCAAGCTCCGGGACGCCATCGACCCGGGCGAGGGCCGCCGGCCCCTGTCGGCCCAGCGCAAGCAGAAGGCGATCAAGAGGCTCAAGATCGTCTCCGCCTTCAACCAGCGCGACCCCGACACCGGCCGGCGGGTCAACGACCCGAGGGCCATGATCTTGGACGCCGTGCCGGTCATCCCGCCCGACCTCCGGCCCATGGTCCAGCTCGACGGCGGCCGCTTCGCCACGTCGGACCTGAACGACCTGTACCGCCGGGTGATCAACCGCAACAACCGCCTCCGCCGCCTGCTCGACCTCGGCGCGCCCGAGATCATCGTCAACAACGAGAAGCGGATGCTCCAGGAGGCCGTCGACGCCCTGTTCGACAACGGGCGGCGTGGCCGGCCGGTGACCGGTCCCGGCAACCGCCCCCTCAAGTCCCTGTCCGACATGCTGAAGGGCAAGCAGGGCCGGTTCCGCCAGAACCTGCTCGGCAAGCGGGTGGACTACTCGGGCCGCTCGGTCATCGTCGTCGGGCCGGCCCTGAAGCTCCACCAGTGCGGCCTGCCCAAGCAGATGGCCCTGGAGCTGTTCAAGCCCTTCGTCATGAAGCGCCTGGTCGACGGCGAGCTGGCCCAGAACATCAAGTCGGCCAAGCGCATGGTCGAGCGCCGCCGCTCCCAGGTGTGGGACGTGCTGGAGGAGGTCATAAAGGAGCACCCGGTGTTCCTCAACCGGGCCCCGACCCTCCACCGCCTCGGCATCCAGGCCTTCGAGCCCATCCTCGTCGAGGGCAAGGCCATCCAGATCCACCCGCTCGTCTGCACCGCCTTCAACGCCGACTTCGACGGCGACCAGATGGCCGTGCACCTGCCGCTGTCGTCCGAGGCCCAGGCCGAGGCCCGGGTGCTCATGCTCTCCGCCAACAACATCCTGTCCCCTGCGACGGGCCGGCCCATCACCGTGCCCACCCAGGACATGGTCTTCGGCGCTTACTACCTCACCCTCATGGTGGACGGGGCCAAGGGCGAGGGGCGGGTGTTCCGCCACCTGTGGGAGGTGGAGCAGGCCTTCGAGGCCGGCGACCTGGACCTGCACGCCAGGATCACCCTCCGTCCTCCTCCCGGGTGGCGCAACGGCACGGTCGTGGTCCCCGCCCTCTCCGCCATGGACCGCGCCGGCGGCAGCGCCGGGACCGGCGGCAGCGCCGGGACCGACGGCACCGGGAGCGGGGAGGACCCCGGCGGTCCCTCTGGCCAGGTGGCTCACCGCATGGTGCCCTCCGTCGCCGAGCTGCCCGGCGTGCTGGAGACCACTCCGGGGCGCCTCTTCTTCAACAGCGCCCTGCCCGAGGGGTTCCGCTTCGTGAACGACGTGATCGGCCGGCGCAACACCCCGATCGGCGTCATCGTCGAGGAGATCGCGGCCAACTACCCGAAGGCGGTCGTGGCGGCCAGCCTCGACCACATCAAGGACCTGGGCTTCCGCTACGCCGCCAGGTCGGGGCTCACGATCTCGATAGAGGACGTCATCACCCCCCCCGAGAAGGACACGATCCTGGACCGCTACGAGAAGGAGGCGGAGAAGGCAGAGACGCAGTTCCGCCGGGGCATCATCACCGACGACGAGCGCCGGCAGAAGGAGTTCGAGATCTGGACCTCGGCCAACTCCGAGGTGGGCCGGGTCATGGAGCGCACGCTGTCCGCCCTCGCCTTCAACCCGCTCGACATGATGGTGGACTCCGGGGCCCGGGGGAACGCCCAGCAGATCCGCCAGATCGCCGGGATGAAGGGGCTCGTGTCCAACCCGAGGGGCGAGATGATCCCCCGCCCCATCAAGTCCTCCTTCCGGGAGGGCCTGTCGGTGCTGGAGTACTTCATCTCCACCCACGGCGCCCGCAAGGGCCTGGCCGACACCGCCCTCCGCACGGCCGACTCCGGCTACCTGACCCGCCGCCTCGTGGACGTGGCCCAGGAGCTCATAGTGCGCGAGCCCGACTGCGGCACGACCCGGGGGATCTGGGTGGAGGACGTCGTTCCCGACCAGCCGGGCAAGCGCTCCTACCTGGAGACCCGGGCCTTCGGCCGCATGCTGGCCGAGCCGGTGTCGCTGGCCGGTGGGCTCGTCATGGAGGCCGGCCGGATCCTGTCCGACGACGACCTGGAGCTCCTCCGGGACGATCCCGGGGTGACCCGCATCCGGTGCCGCTCGGTGCTCACCTGCGAGGCGGAGCACGGCATCTGCGGCGCCTGCTACGGGCAGTCCCTCGCCACGGGCCGCCTGATCGAGCTGGGCGAGGCGGTCGGCGTCATCGCCGCCCAGTCCATCGGCGAGCCGGGGACCCAGCTCACCATGCGGACCTTCCACACCGGGGGCATCGCCGGGGAGGACATCACCCACGGCCTCCCCCGCGTGGTGGAGCTGTTCGAGGCCCGCACCCCGAAGGGGGCGGCCGTGCTGGCCCGGACCTCGGGCGTGGTCCGCATCGCCGAGGAGGAGGGCGGGCGGCGCATCACGATCGCATCCGACGACGGGAGCGAGGAGGCCTGCAGCGTCTCGCCCCGGGCCCACCTGGAGGTCCACGAGGGGGCCGAGGTGTCGGCTGGCGACCCGCTGGTGGAGGGGCCCAAGGACCCCAAGGAGCTGCTCGAGATCAAGGGCATCAGGGAGACCCAGCAGTACCTCGTGGGCGAGGTCCAGAAGGTCTACCGGGACCAGGGCGTGTCCATCCACGACAAGCACATCGAGCTGATCGTGCGCCAGATGCTGCGCCGGGTGTCGGTGGCCGAGCCGGGCGACTCCGACTTCCTCCCCGGCGAGAGGGTGGACGCCCGCCAGTACGCCGAGGTCAACCGCAGCCTCGTCACCGACGGCAAGCGGCCGGCCGAGGGCCGCCCGGAGCTCATGGGCATCACCAAGGCGTCGCTCGCCACCGACTCGTGGCTGTCCGCGGCGTCGTTCCAGGAGACGACCCGGGTGCTCACCGAGGCGGCCATCGAGGGCCGCTCGGACCACCTGTTCGGCCTCAAGGAGAACATCATCATCGGCAAGCTGATCCCGGCCGGGACCGGCATGGGCCGCTACCGGGACGTGGCCATCGAGGCCCCCGAGGCCGAGCACCTCACGTTCTGGTCCTCCGAGCTGGAGGGCGAGACCGAGGACCTGGCGGCGTGGCTGCGCGACGTCGGCGCGGAGCCGCCCTCCGCCGAGGCCGGGACCCCTTCGCCGGAGACGGTGCCGGACTGGCTCCAGTCGGAGCCGGGGGCCTCCTGAGCGGCGTGCGCTATGCTACGAAATCGCGCCTGGTGCCGCCCTCGCCGGCGACCCTGTCCCGCCTGTTGATCTCCTAGGAAAGTCGAAGCGTGCCCACTATCGCTCAGCTCGTCCGCAAGGGGCGGGAGTCCAAGACCTCCAAGACCAAGAC
>JBOGGR010000479.1:0-2246 GCA_050744025.1 Acidimicrobiales bacterium | reverse complement strand
CCACAGGGCGGGGGCCGGCCGGGCGCCGGGCCCAGGCCGGGAGGCCGGCCCCCGGTAGCGGGTCAGGCCGGGACGGCGGGCGTGGATATGCCGACGCCGCCCCGGGTTGCCGCCCCGTAGCGGCGCTTCTCCTGCTCGAGGTCGAGCGGCCCGATGCGCTTGCGGGCGCCGATGGCGTCGTCGTCGAGCAGGGACGCGGGGACGATCCAGGCCACCTCGAGCTCGATGCCGTCGGGGTCCTTCGCGTACAGGCTCTTGGTCGTGCCGTGATCGGAGGCGCCGGCAAGGGCGCCGGCCGCGGACAGCGCGCCGGACAGCCGCTCGAGCTCGTCCAGGGTGTCGACCTCCCAGGCCAGGTGGTAGAGCCCGACTCCCGCCCTGCCGCCCGGGGCGGGGGCGCCGCGCCGGCCGACCTGGAACAGGCCGAGGTCGTGGTCGTTGGTGGACCCCGGGGCCTGGAGGAAGGCGGCGCCGGCGAAGCCGTCGGGAGTCATGGGGACGGGCCGGAACCCGAGGACGCCGGAGTAGAAGGCGACGCTGCGCTCGATGTCGGAGACGTAGAGCACGGCGTGGTTGAGGCGGGTGATCGGCATGGGACCTCCGCTTGTCGGGACGAGACCGGTGGACCGATGGCTTCCGGGCCGGGGCGGGCCAGGTGGCGGGTCAGGGGTTCAGCGCCGTACGCAGGCCAGAGGCCTGGTTGAATCGCAGGGCCCGCCCGGCCGGGATCTCGATCGCCTCCCCCGTCCGCGGGTGGTGACCGGTCCGGGCGGCCCGGTCGGCGACCGAGAAGACCCCGAATCCGGGCCAGCCCACGCGGTCACCGGCCCTGGCCGCCTCGACGACGGTGGCGAACAGGGTCGTCAGCACCGCCTCGGTCTGGGCCCGCTCCACCCCGGCTCCGGCCGCTACCTTGTCGATGAGCTCGGTCCTGTTCATGAGACCTCCTGGTGTCCCGGCCTCTCCTTCGACGGCGAGGCCACTATGACGGTAGACGGGCGGAGGGCCACGGGCGGTAGGCGGAGCTAGCCTCGGGCGGTGCCACCCTGCGACGAAGGGGCCCCGCGACCCTGCGACGGAGCGGCCCACCGCCCCCGCCACGGAGAGGCCCACCGCCCCCCCGCCGGCAGGGCCAACCCGCGCCGGCCCTGTGGTCGCCCCGGCCGTGCTGCGGGTGCCTTGGCCGGGGCACTGGCGCTGCTCGCCCTCTCCCTGTCGGCGTGCGGCACGACCGCCCCGCCCTCGGCTCCCTCGGCGTCGGCGTCGGCGCTCGCCGCTGCGAGGACGCCCGTGCCGTCGACGTTCGTGGCCAGCCGTTCCAGCCGGAACGGGGCGACGACCCGGGTCGAGCTCGTCTCCTCCGACTCCGGGCGGGTCGTGAGGGTGCTCGCCACCGCCGGTCCGTCGTTCACCGACAACGGTCTGGCCCGCTCCCCCGATGGCCGGTACGTGTACGCCACCTGGATCGGCCCGTCGTCGCTGCTTGTCGAGCGCATCCCCGCGGCCGGCGGCGCTCCCGTGGTCGTGGCCGGCGGGGAGGAGCCGGCCCCCAGCCCGAACGGGCGCTTTCTCGCCGACGTGACGGGGCCCGGCGGCCAGGTCGTCGCGGTGCGGGACCTCGCGAGCGGGCGCACCCGGAGGTGGGACCTGGGACCGGTGATGGGCCCTGGTCGCAGCCTCCTCGCCGGCTACCTGACCTGGGTGGCGGACGGCTCCGAGCTCGTGGCCATGCCCCAGCCCGATCCCGTGGCCGCCGGCACCGCCAACAGCGCCACCACCGACGGCCCCCCCGGCGCCGCCAACACTGCCACCACCGCCGCCGCCGGCCCCGCGGGCGTCCAGCCGGCGTGCGGGACCGTGTCGAGCTCCACCCAGTGCCTCGTCGCCTTCGATCCCAGCTCCCCCCGCCCGGTCATCCACACCGAGGTCGTCCCGCTCCCCGGGGTCGACGTCACGGGCCTCTTCTCCGGCGGCACGGCCGCCCCCCGGGCCGTCCTCGTCGTCGGGGCGGTGCGGGGGGGCGACGACGTGATCGAGCGGGTCCAGGTGGGCCAGCCCGGCACCACCGCGGTCCGGGTAGCGCGGGGGCCGATCATGGCCCTGGCGGTCGACCCGTCGGGGACCCGCCTGCTGTACCTGGTCGGCAGCTCCCCGCCGGTGCTGTGGCGGGGGACGCTGCGGAGCGGCCGCCTGGTCGACACCCGTCGCCTGGTCGCCGACCCCCGGTTCGGCGCCGTCGCCTGGTG
>JBOGGR010000478.1:0-4242 GCA_050744025.1 Acidimicrobiales bacterium | reverse complement strand
GGCCTGAGCCACGGCCACCCGGGCCGCCCCGACGTCGTCCGCCCGTATGACGCCGCGGCTGGCCGAGAGGGAGGTCGGCTTCACCACGCACGGGAATCCGACGCCGGCCGCCACCATGCCCACGTCGTCGCCGGGCCCAGCCACTCGCCACCGGGGCTGGGGCACCCCCCCGCCCGGCCCCCAGCCCGGCCCCTCACCCGGGCCCCCGCCCGGCCCCCCGCCCGGCCCCCCGCCAGGCCCCCCGCCCTGCCAGGCGTCCAGGGCCGCCCTCATGGCCGCCTTGTCCCTGGTCAGGGCCACGGCCGTCGGGGGGTTGTGGGGCAGGCCGAGGCGCCGGGCCGCCAGGGCGGCGGCCATCACCCCCTGGTCGTCCACCGCCACGATGCCGTCGAGGGGCGAGCGCTCGGCCAGGGCCACGATGGCGTCGGCCGCCCGCTCGGGCCGGGACAGGTCGACGACCACGGCCCGGTCGCGCATGGACCGGGCCAGCGCCTGGCGCCGCTCCGATCCCACCACCACCTCGGCGCCCAGGGCGGCGGCCGCCCGCACGAAGTCGGCCGCCCGGTAGGTGGCGGTGGGAAGCAGCAGAAGGAGCCTGGGCACCGACCTATCATGAGCCCATGACCTCTACCCAGTCGACCGAGGTCCACCCGGTGCTGACCGTCACCGACACGGCCCGGACCATGGTCATGCAGGTGCGCTCGGAGGAGGAGGACGCGGACCGGCTGGCCCTCTGGCTGGAGGTGAACGGGGTGGCCGGCGCGGCCTACGCGTACGACATGTACTTCGAGTCGGCCGGCGACGCCGGTCCGGGCGACGCCGTCCAGCACCACGACGAGCTCACCGTCGTCATCCCCGAGGCGAGCGTGGCCAAGGTGAGGGGCGCAACGCTCGACGTCGCCGACAGCGGCGGCGAGCCCGGCCTGGTCATCGTCAACCCGAACACCCCCGAGCCCGAGCTCCCGCCGGGCCTGGCCGGCCGCCCCCCCGCCGACCTGTCCGGCCCTGTGGCCCAGGCCGTGATCGCCGTGCTCGACAGCCACATCAACCCCGGCATCGCCGCCCACGGCGGCCGGGCCGACCTGGTGGCGGTCGAGGACGGCACCGCGTACCTGCGACTGTCGGGCGGCTGCCAGGGCTGCGGCCTGGCCCAGGTCACCCTCAGCCAGGGCATCGAGGTGGCCATCAAGGACGCCGTCCCCGAGATCATGGCAGTGGTCGACGTCACCGACCACGCCACCGGTGCCAACCCGTACTACGAACCGGCCAAGAAGTAGCGCTCCGGCCCTCGCGGCGGCCGCCGCTTCGCGAAACAGGGCACAGCGGCCGCAGCCACCGTGCCCTGTTCCTATGGATGTTCCAGTGCCGGAGCGGGCCCTACTGCTTGACGGCCTCGACCTCCAGCGTGATGCCGACCTTGTCGCCGACCACGACGCCGCCCGTGCCCTCGATGGCGGCGTTCCAGACGAGGCCGAAGTCCTTGCGGTTGATCTCGGTGGTGGCGGTGAAGCCGGTGCGGGTGCCGCCGTAGGGGTCGGGGCCCGTGCCGTTGTGCTCGAGGTCGAGCTCCACGGTGCGGGTCACGCCGTGGATCGTGAGGTCGCCGGTCAGCACGTGGCCGCCCGAGCCGGGCCGGACCGAGGTCGACTCGAACTCGATGGTCGGGAACTTCTCGACGTCGAAGAAGTCGGGCGAGCGTAGGTGGGCGTCCCGCTTCTCCTCGTGGGTGTCGACCGACGCCGGGTCGATGGACGCCGTGACCGAGGAGGCCAGCGGGTCCTCGGCGACGGTGATGGTGCCGCTGAAGGTCTTGAACCGCCCCTTCACCTTGGAGACCATCATGTGGCGGGCGGTGAACTCCACAGAGGTGTGGACCGGGTCCAGCTTCCAGGTGCCGACGGGCAGCTGGGCGGCGATCTCGGACGTGGTGGCGGCTGTGCTCATGGGCGCTCCTTGGGTCGGCTCCGGGACGGAGGGTTCGTACCCTTGTCAATGATTGTGGGCACAATGATATTCCCGGGCGCCTAGCGTGCAAGGTGTGGATGCGCCGAGCTGGCTGGACCCGACCGAGATGTGGGCGTGGCGGGCGCTCGTGTCCACCCACGGCCGTCTCTTCGCCCGGCTCGACGACGAGCTCGTGGCCGCCCATGGCCTGTCGCTCGCCGAGTACGAGGTCCTCGTGCAGCTGTCGGAGGCCCCCGGGGCCGCGCTCCGCATGGCCGAGCTGGCGGAGCGGGCCCTCGTGTCGCGAAGCGGGCTCACCCGCCGGGTCGACGGCATGGTGTCGGCCGGCCTGGTCCGCAGGCAGGCCTGCCCGAGCGACCGCCGGGGCACCCTGGCCGTGCTCACCGACGCCGGCCGGGGCCTCCTCGCCCGGGCGGCGCCGACCCACCTGGCCGGCGTGCGCCGCCACCTGGTCGACCTGGTCGGCCGGTCCGAGCTGGAGGCCCTGGGCGCCATCCTCTCCCGGGTGGTGGGCGAGCTCGGAGACGGTTCCTGCGGCCTTGGGCGGGTGGCCGGCGGGGACGGCCGCCCCGGCGGCTCTTGCGGCTCGCGGGCCCCTGGGGCCTCGGGGGCCCCTGGCGGCGCCGGGGCCCGTGGCGGCTCCGGGGCCCGCCGGGGTTCTGGCGGCTGACGGTTCCCGCCGGGGTTCTGGCGGCTGACCGGTCTCGTGGACCTGGCGGGGGCGCCGGGCCCCGGGGCATCCCGCCGCCGGCCGGCGGCCGGTCAGTCGAGGTCGTTGACCTCGGCGGTCCCGCTCGGGCCGTCGACAGCCAGCCCCTGCCCGGTCGGGCGGATACGGGCTCCCAAGGTGGCGAGCGTCGCCGACCCGCCGGGCTCTGGCGGGACCGGGCCGTCCGGGCCGTACAGCTCGAGGGCCAGGGTGTCCCTGTCGACGACCAGCACCTCCCGGGCGCCTTGCTCGATGTACCAGGGGACCTTGGCATCGGACTCGTCCCCGGGGGAGCGGATCTCGACGACCAGGACGGGCGCCCCGTCGACCCCGCGCCGGCTGGCCGCCGCCCGCTCGTAGGCCATGAGGTCGGGGACGCGGTAGTCGTGGTCGGTGCGGTAGAGGCCTGTCTCGTACGTCAGGCGGAGCCCGCGGCTGCGAGCCAGGGGCAGCAGTGCGGCGAGCAACTGGCCCCCGATGTCCTGATGACGGCCTGCTGGCGGTGGGACCATGTGCAGCACGCCCTCCCACATCTCGTCCCAGACGTCCGCCCCCCACTGCCGGCGGCGCTCGAGGAGGGCCTCGTCGACCTCGAGCATGAGGGCCCGCATGGGCACAGCGTAACGAGCCGGTGCCGGCACCGCCCGGTCGCTCAGTGGCCGGGGTCGGTAGATCAGATGGCGAGAGTCTCGGCCTCGACGCTGTTGGGATCGGGGATGGGCAGACCCTCTTCGACGAGGCCCTGCAGGTGGAAGGGGATGGCTTCGCGGATGAGCTGCTCCACCTCCGCGCGGGTCTCGCCGGCCACGCCGAGCCCTGGGAGGGCGGGAACGTAGGCACCCCAGCTCGTTGGGCCGTGCTCGTAGACGACTCTCCAGGTTGCCACTGGTTACCTCGTGAGGGAAGTCCTGCCTGCCTGTAGATGTCGCCCAGCGTACCGGGCGGCACATCTGCTGGGCTTGCCTGCCACGGTGACCTTCCCCGGCTTGGTCGGGTGACGGCACTGGCTGTCGCTGGCTGCCGCGCCGGGCGACGAGGTACCAGCCATCCTGCTCGATGAGCCGGATCACTCGCGGACCTTCACCCGGTGGCGTCCGTCGATTCAGGCCGCGAGACCGTCAGGGTCAAGGAGCGGGCCGGGTGGCCCCGACGAGGCCGCCCCAGTTGTCGCGGTCGATCTGTACCACCGTCCCGGTGTAGGGGGCGTTGACCATGAGCCCGCCGCCTACGTACATGCCGACGTGGGTGATGGCGCTGGTGGATGTCCCGAAGAACAGCAGGTCGCCGGGGAGCAACGGCGTCCCCGCGGCGAGCTTGGGCGTGCCGTCGTACTGGTCCTGGGCGACCCTGGGGAGGGCGATCCCGGCGTTCGCGTAGGCGGCCAGGACGAGGCCCGAGCAGTCGTATCCTCCCTGGCCCGTCCCACCCCACAGGTAGGGCTGGCCCATCTGCTGGCGGGCGAAGGCGAGGGCCTGGCGGGCAGCCGGGCTGGCCTGGGCGGGCGGGAGCGGGGGAGGGGCGACGACCGCGACCACCGGGCCGGCGAGGGGAGCCGGCGGGGTGGCGCC
>JBOGGR010000477.1:0-3647 GCA_050744025.1 Acidimicrobiales bacterium | reverse complement strand
CGGATCTCTGGCCGCACCGTCGGGGTCCTCCGGGGCTTCCCACCGAGGCCCTGGCGGGTCGTCGCCTGCTTCCCCGCCACCGACCACGACACCCCCGCACCCCACGTCCACGTCGCCCTCGAGCAGCCCCCCGAGCTCCTCGTCCCCGGCCAGGGCCAAGCTCGGCCCGGCCCTGTCGTCCACCCCGTACGCGTCGGTGGCCTTCGAGGTCTACCCCGGGACCCCGAGTGCCGCCACTCGCCAGGCTCTGGCCGGCTTCCAGGTCAGCGTGGCTCGTCACGGCACCAGCATCGAGGTGAAGGTCAGCGTCTCGGGCAGCTCGCAGCCACCCATACGCAAGCCCTACGCGGCGAGCGACCACGTCTACTTCATCGAGGCCAGCCTCGGCGACGACTCGGGGAACAGCGAGTTCAACCTGGGCGACGACGGGATCGTGGTCACCAACGCTCAGGGTCGCATCCTGCAATGACCAGACCGATCAGCCAGGGAGGACAGCCATGAGCAAGGGCGGGGTTCGCCAGGTCCCCCGGCGGCCGTCCCGGGGCTCTCCCCAAAGGGTCACCAGCGCCGGGCGAAGCGGGTCCCGCGAGACCGCCGTTGCCGAGGCGGTGGCGGACTCGGAACCGAGCCGTCCGGGAACAGGGCCAGCCAGTTGGGCGCAGGCCGCCGCTCGCATCCTGCTCGGCTTGGTCTTCGCCTGGTTCGGGGCCCATGAGCTCCTCCAGCCCCACCTCTGGACCGGTTACGTCCCCGTCCTTCCTCCTACCTCTACCCTGGCCACCTGGGCCGTGCTGGCCCACGGGGGGCTCCTCCTGGTCCTGGCCATGGCCCTGGTATGCGGGGTAGCCCCCCGCCTGGCCGCTGGCGTCGGCGTGCTGGTCATGATCGAGATCGTCATCTCCCTCGGTGTCCAGGGCCCGAGCGACATCGTGGTTCGCGACGTTGGCATCCTGGCCCTGACCCTGGCCGTGGCCGGTCAGCGCCACCACCGCCTCGTCCTCACCCGGTGATCCTGTCCCCGTCGGCCTGGGCTCTCAGGGCTTTCTCAGCGGACCCCGGCCACACTGGCCCGGTGAGCGAGGCTGAGCGCGGGCCGACCACTGACCGAGCCGAGACCCGGTCCCGGCAGTCCCATCCCGCCGGGGTGCCGAGGGATAGCGCATCCCGACCGATGAGGGAACCGGATTCATACCTGGCCGCCATGGCGGGGATCCGGCGCGGGCCCGGCCACCCGCCCCACCCCGGGATCGAGGCCAACGCCCGGCTCACCGGGACGACGGGGATCCTGCTCGTGGTCATGCTCTTCGCCGAGGGGGTCACGATCCCCTTCATCGGGCCGCTCATCACCTGGCACATCGCCATCGGCTTGGCCCTCATACCCCCTGTGGCCCTCAAGCTCGGCTCGACCCTGTGGCGCTTCGCCCGCTACTACCTCCGCGACCCCCGCTACCGCCGGGCGGGCCCGCCCCATCCCGCCCTTCGTGCCCTGGGGCCGGTGGTCGTGGTCACCACGGTGGCCGTGATGGCGAGCGGGGTGGCGGCATGGCTGGCCGGGCCGCCTGCCCACCTGCTGGTCCTCCTCCACAAGGCCAGCTTCGTCGTTTGGTTCGGGGCCATGACCATCCACGTGCTCGCCCACGCCCTGCGGGCCGGGAGGCTGGCCTGGGCCGACCGTGCACGGCGCCGGCCCCGGAGAGCCGTCCCCTATCGGCGAGTCCGACAGGCCCTGGTGGTGCTGAGCCTGGTGGCCGGCGTGGCATTGGGCCTCGCTACCCGAGGCATGGTCAGCGGATGGACCACGTGGGTGCATGCTGCGCACTGACTCTGGCTCACAGACCCGGGAGCGGCCCGCCACAGGGGAGGTCCCTACCCGTCCGGGGCCGGCCCGTCCCCGCCACCGCCCGACCAGAGGTCGCATCTGGGGACGCCGGATCGTCGTCCTGGTCGTCCTGGCCCTCATCCCCGTCGGCTGGTCCTACGGCCATGCCGTCACCGTCCCCGGCAACGGGGGGGTCGGGGTGGCGTCCGTGGAGTGGATCCGATCCCACGGCGGAGGCTGGTTCGTGGCCTCGGTCGAGAACTGGTGGTATCGCCACCACCCACCTCCCGAGGGGGGCAAGCCGCCGCCCGGCTACATCCGCCCGGTCGCCTCGGGCCCGGGTACCGGGGCCGTGGCGACCGGGCGAAGCGCGACCACCCCGCGGACCCCGCCCACCGTGGCGACCGGGCGGAGCGCGACCACCGTCGCAGCCGGCTCGGCCCACCTGCCTCCCCCGGCGCCCGTCGCCCCCATCGTCACCCCGCCTCTCCCCGGTGAGGGGGTGTGGCACCCGATCGGAAGGACCGTCCACGGGCTGCCGGCCGTCTACGCCGCCGACCTGCGCCCCGACCCCGTCCACACCAGCCTGGTCACCGGGGTTGCCTGGATGGACCCCGAGCTGCTCAGGGCCGAGATGTTCGCCGGCTCGCAGGAGCCGGGGGGCGGGCCCTGGCCATACGCGGCGCCGATCCCCTCCAACCTGCGCACCTCGCTGGTCGCCGCCTTCAACTCCGGCTTCAAGCTGTCGGATGCCCACGGTGGCTACTACGCCTACGGCAAGCTGGCCCAGCCACTGGTGAACGGCGGCGCCTCCCTGGTGATCTACAAGAACGGCACGGTGACCGTGGGCACCTGGGGCAGCGAGGTCCGCATGACCCCCCAGGTGGCGGCCGTGCGCCAGAACCTCACCCTCATCATCGACCACGGCCGGACGGTCCCCGGACTTGCCACCTCCAACTTCGACCAGTGGGGGGCCACGGTCGACAATCAGGTGCTGGTCTGGCGCTCCGGGGTGGGGGTCACCGCCAACGGAGCCCTGCTGTACGCGGCGGGCAACGGGCTGTCGGTGTCGTCGCTCGCCAACGTGCTTGTTCACGCGGGCGCGGTGCGGGCCATGGAGATGGACATCAACTACGAATGGACCGACTTCTTCAGCTTCGCGCCAGCGCCCGGCCAGCCGGCCAGCCCCGCCAACGGTACCAGGCTGGTACCGGACATGGACCAGCCTCCCTCCCGCTACCTCGGGCCGTCGACTCGCGACTTCATCGCCATGTTCGCCCGGTAGGTGTTGTGTGCCAAACCCCTACCTCCCTCCTGAGCTGGCATCCGGCCAGGTGTCAGCAGTCTGTGAGGGATGATCGGACCACTTCGACGCGCATTGACTTGAGGAGGCGCTTCTGCAGCAACAGCAATGACACTCCAGAATGGGTCGAGGTTTACGGTGACATGACATGGAGATCGAGTTCGTCTACTTCCAAGGACTGCCCGAACTGGCAAACCGCCCTTGACCGCCTCGGGAAGGCTCTCGTGGCTACCGACCATCCCCAGTCCGAGGTCCACCTTCGAGCTGCGCCCACCTGGGCATGGGCCTGCTCTTCTTCCAGGCCGCCCTCCAGCAGGACTACCCGATCCTGCTCGGCCGAACCTCGGGCTTCTCATCGTCATCCTGTCCCTGCTCGCCTGGCTGGTGCCTGCCCGCCTGGTGCGGGGCGAGACGCTCACCCTCAGGGTGAGGGAGTACGTGCAGGCGGTGCGGGTGATGGGCGGGGGCCGGTGGCGGATAGTGGGCCGCCACATCATCCCCAACGCCATCAGCGTGATCGTCGTG
>JBOGGR010000476.1:0-6198 GCA_050744025.1 Acidimicrobiales bacterium | reverse complement strand
GGCGGGAATAACAATCGGTGGTGTCGGGGACTCAGGGTTGAATCCAGCCCGCTCATACGCCAGTGTGGCGGTAGCGGTTGGGAGGACTCCGATGCAGCAATATCTGGCTGCTCTCATGATTGTTCTGCTGTTTGGAACGGTGTTCGGCAGAGTCCTGCTGCTGCGCAGAACCGGCACTCGGGCAATGCATTTCGGGGAACTCGACAAGACGGACTTCCTGATACCGCTGGTGGCGCTGGGCTACTTCTATACGGTGTTCGCCGCCGCTTTCGATTGGCCCCTGGTCAGCAGCCAGAGGTTCTTCCGATCCGCGACTGTCGGCTGGCTCGGAGTGGGGCTCTGTCTGGGCGGTGGATCCCCGGCACACCTCCGACGGCTGTGAGAACTGTGGTTAGGCAGCCAAGGAGAACCGCGTCACCAAGCGGTGTTCACCTGTCGACGCTGTGGGCATACCGCCCACGCCGACGAACACGCCGCACCCAACATCCTGCGGGCTGGACTGGCCCACCACGCGCACGCCGCGTGAAAAGAAGCTGGCGGCTTCAGCCGTCAGAGAAGTCACGTCCCTTCTCCTCTCGAAGATCGCTCAGGCCCGGAGCATGTCGGCCAGCACCGCGGCCTCGCTGATGTCGGCGCGCTTCGTGGCGGTCAGCAGCGTCAGGGGGCGGCGCGCGGCCAGGTCCCGCAGGTGCCGGAGGGCCTCGGCCCGCTCCGGCTCCTCGAGCTCGGCCCGGTAGCGGCGGCCGAACTCGAGGAAGCGCTCGGGGTCGTGGGCGTACCACTTGCGCAGCGCGGTCGAGGGAGCGACCACCTTGCACCACTCGTCGAGGCCGGCGTCCTCCTTGCTGAGGCCCCTGGGCCAGATGCGGTCGACGAGCACGCGGGCGCCGTCCCCCCGCGTCCGCCCCTCGTAGGCCCGCCGAACCCTCACCGCGTGCTTGGTCGTCATGCCAGCCCGTCATACCACGATGGCAGGCCGGCGTCGGCCCGCCTGCGCCTGCTGGGGTAACGAGCCGCTCCGCCCTGCTCCTCGGGGAGTACCGACGAAGCCTCCGCCCGGGGGACGACGCCGGGGCCCTCGATGGCGACGATGGGACCACGGCCCAGCGGACGAAGGCCCGCTGCCCATGGTCGCTACCGAGAAGGAAGTGCACCGATGTCCGTCCTCGAAGCTCGAGCCCCGTTCGTCGCCGACCCCGCCCGACCCCCGGGGCCGCCGAAGCTGTCCCCGGCCGAGCTGGCCAGGGCGCAGCGGGAGACCCTGGCCGTGCCCCGGCTCCGCCGTGACCCTTTCACCACGGTCCTGGTGGCCATGGTCGACCTCGTCTACGGCCGGCGGGGGTCGTTGGGCAAGTTCAAGGTCCTCGAGCTCCTGGCCCCCCTTCCCTACCAGGCCTGGGAGCGGGCTGCCTACCGGGCCCTCACCCGCCTCCACAGCCACACCACCGTGGCCAGGCGGGTCTTCGACGCCATGGTCGAGGCCCGGGCCCAGCAGGACAACGAGGCCTTCCACCTGCTCGTCCTGGAGGAGCTGCTGCAGGACCAGGGGGCCAAGCAGGGCTTCCTCCGCTACCGGCTCCTGCCCAGGCTGATGGCCGCCCCCTACCGCCTGCTCTGCTGGGCCCTCTTCCTCGTCCGCCCGGCCTGGAGCTACCGGCTCAACGCCAGCTTCGAGGACCACGCCGAGCACGCGTACATGTCCTTCGTGGCCGCCCACCCCGAGCTCGAGGCGGAGCCCTTCCGAAGCGAGGCGGCCTCGGACTACGGGCGCTACGAGTCGGTGGCAGACGTGCTGCGCCAGATCGGCCACGACGAGCGGATCCACAAGCTGGAGAGCCTCAGCGCCCAGCACCGGCCTCAGCTGAGCTGATGGGCGCCGGCGCGGACCGGACCTGCCTCGCCACAGGTTACAACGAGGTCCCGGCGGCTCTACGCGTCACGACCGAGCCAGCGGACGGTGACCCCGGCCCCTTCGGCAACGTGGAACTCGGGGTCGCCGGTGAGCACCGGGCAGTCGAGCACGGACGCGGCGCCAGCGGCGAACGCGTCGGCGTAGCTCAGACCTCCGCGAGCCTTGATGCTCGCGGCGCGACGAACCAGCGTGCCGTCGATGTCGAGCCATCGCACCGTCGCCCCTCCGGGCCGGGTCTCTGCACGGAGGTTGGCCCAGACCTCGTCGGCGGCTCCTGCGCCGGAGATGCGTTCGAGGATGTAGGCGACCTCTCCCAGGTTCACGAGGGTCATCCAGGGCTCACCGGTCAGCAGTATCTCCTCGACCTCGGCGCAACCGCTCTCCCCGCCGAGGAAGGCGAGGACCGCGTGAGCGTCCAGCACGACGCGCTCAGCCATCCTCGTCCTGGCGGTCGCGGGCACGCTCGGCGAGCAGTGCCTCGGCCAGCGATCCGGCCCTCGACCGGTAGCGACCCCGGAGCTGGTCGACCGAGAGGAGGGGCTTGGGGATGAGGTCGCCGTCACGCTCCAGCCAGACGACCTTCGTCCCAGGGGGGAACCCGTAGCGGGCGCGGAGTGGCTCGGGGATGGTGACCTGTCCCTTTGGGTTGACCGTCGTGACCATCGGGTATTACCTCCGGCAACACCGTAGTACTTTGCCGGGGGCTACGGTCCGCGGATGATCGTCTCCGATCTCCGCCACTTCCCCGCGCACATCTGCTGGCGCCGATCGAGTGGCGATGCGGGAAGAGGATCGGAACCGGGGGCGCATGCAGGACGTCGTACAACCAGGGACGATCGCGAAGGAGGGCACATGCCGGTGGGACGGCGCGGGCTGCTGACCTGCATGGCCTCCGCCGTCGCGGCGCTGGCCGGATGTGGGGCCGCGACCTCGGTGCCGACCCAGCCGGGCGGTCCCGGATCGGCGTCGCCGGCCCCGAGCTCACCCACCCGGACGACGACGGCACCCTGCGAGACGTCACAGCTCCGCCTCGGTCTCGGGCAGAGAGTCTCCGAGGCCACTGGGCAGCACACCCTGTCCATGACCCTGACGAACGTCTCCAGGAGCGCGTGCTCCCTCTTCGGCTATCCGGACGTGACCCTCGCCGATGCCGGCGGTCACGTCCTGGCGTTCCGCTACGAGCAGCGAGGCGATCTGATGATCACTGGCCACGCTCCGAGCCGGGTCGACGTGGCACCCGGCAACGTGGCCTACGTCACGATCAACCAGTACCGCTGCGACCTGGGTGACAAGGCGGTGGCGAGGACGCTCGCCCTGGTCCCACCGGGCTCATCGACCCCTCTGCGCCTCCACCTCCCCAAGTACCCCATCCTCGGCTACTGCGGAGCCGGCCAACCGGGCTCCACGGTCGACATCTCGCCGGTAGAGGCGAGCTTCCAGGCGACCGGGAGCGGGAGCGGACCGGCGGCCGGCGCCGTCGCCTGGCTCGACACTCCGGCGGCGATGCCCACCACCACGACGACGGCCGTGCCGGCCCGCCCGGCGTGCCGTCCGCAGGGCCTCCTGACCGGGCGCGTGACCACCGGTGTCGCGATGGGCAGCAGGGGCTGGACAGTCGTCGTCACCAACTCCAGCACGACTGCCTGCTCGCTCCCGGGCGGTCCGCTCCCCGTCACGGCGGTCGACGGAGGTGGACGACGCGTGGCGCTTCGGGACGACGGGTCGGGCTACTGGGACCCGATCACGTTGATGCCCGGCGGGCGGGCCCAGCTCAGTGTCCAGGCCAGGGACTTCTGCGACGTCGCGGGCCGGCTCCTGCCGAGCCGGCACTATCGCTCGGTCGAGGTCGAGCTGCCCGGCGGGACCATTGCCCTGCCGGGCCTCGACCTCGTGCTGTGCGACAACGAGGTCTTTGCCGGGTTCATGCCGGCGGCTCCCCCGCCAGCTCCCCGTCCGGCACCCGGCACCCTCCCCACCCTGACCGCTCACATCGACTCCCCGACGAAGGTGAGAGCGGGCAGCACCCTCCGCTACGTCGTCGTGCTGGCGAACCCCACGGACACCGACGTCGCCCTCGAACCCTGCCCCGTCTACGAGGAGTTCATAGGCGGACCGTCGGGGCAGACCCGCGATGTCCTTCGCCTGAACTGCACGAGCACCCACGCCATCCGGGCCCACACCGAGGTCAGCTACGACATGGTGATCAGGGTGCCCTCGCCCGGCGGTAGAGCCAAGTTCGAATGGTCTCTCGGACCCGCTGGCCCCTACGCCGGGGCACCGCTGACCGTCGTGCCGTGGCACTGAACAGCCTCGAGGTCGCCGGGTATCGCTCGCTGCGGCAGGCCGAGCTCCACTTCCAGGCGCTCACCGTTGTGACCGGGCCCAACGGCTCGGGCAAGACGAACATCTACCGAGCCCTCCAGCTCGCGCACGCGTGCGCAGTGGGCGACGTGGCCCGAAGGATCGCAGGAGAAGGGGGCATGCCCTCGGTGGTCTGGGCCGGCCGGCAGAGAGGTGAGCCCAAGGTGGAGCTGGCCGTCGAGCTCGACGAGCTCCGCTACGAGGTCGACCTGGCGACGATCAGCCGGGGCAGCCCGGACACGCCGGTCGCCTTCCCTCTCGATCCGGTCGTCACGAAGGAGCGCATCCTCGCCCCGGGCGCGCCGAGGCGCCGGGTCGAGCTGCTGGACCGGGTGGGGACCACGGCGTTCGTCCGCGACGACGAGGGGCGCCGCGTCGTCCTCCCTGTGGCATTTCGGGAGTCGGAGTCGGTCCTCTCCCAGCTCGTCGATCCTCGCCAGTACCCGGAGCTCGCTCTCGTCCGGAGGGCCCTGCGCAGCATGCGATTCCACCACCAGCTGCGAACCGACGACGACGCGCCAGCACGGCGGCCGAGCCTTGGAACGCGCACCCTGGCGGTAGCAGATGACGGCTTCGACCTGGCGTCCGCCCTGGCGACGATCGCGTCGAGGGGGACAAGGCGGCCCTCGACCATTGCGTGGCCAAGGCCTTCGGCGGCGCCGGCGTGCTGGTCCCTACGGACGATGCCGGGCGGGTCGACCTCCGGCTCCAGACCGGTGATGGCATGTCCCGCCCGCTTCGGTCGGCGGAGCTCTCCGACGGGCAGCTGCGATTCCTCTTCCTGGCGGCTGCCCTCCTCGCGCCGGCGCCCCCCGGCGTGATCGTCCTCAACGAACCGGAGTCGAGCCTCCACCTCGACCTCATGCCATCGCTGGCCGACCTGGTGAGCCTGGCAGCGGAGCGAGCCCAGGTCGTGCTCACGACCCACGCCGTGGACCTCGTCGACCTGTTGTCGAAGCTTCCTGGGACGCTGACGCTCGGCCTGGAGCTCGCAGGCGGCGAGACGATCGTGCACGAGCGGGCGGCCGCGTCATGATGTGGCTGGAGTGACTCATGTGGCTGGAGTGACTCATATGGCTGGAGAACGATTCACGTGAATCGCTCGCCGTTGGTGGCTCGTCCCGGGGTGCCATGCCCGGCAGTGGCTCGCATCGGCAGCCGGAGGCGGGTGGGCCGGCGCCAGGCGTCGCTGGAGCCGGCGAGGACGACCACCACCATGAGAGCGCCGAGACCGCCCCAGTGCCAGATGGCCCCTGTCCAGGCGGCCAGGGCCGCCGGGGCCGCCGCCTTCCCGGGCGCCGGGGGGAACAGGCCGAACCGGCCGAGCCCGCGCCAGGCGATGACCAGGGCGACCACCAGTCCGCCGGCCGCGGGCAGGACCGCGGGGCGGGCCTGGTTCAGCCGGCGGGCCACGGCGGCCAGGCCCATGACGAGGACCACCATGACCGCCGTCTCGAGGGTGAGCCCGCCGAGGTGAAGCCTGTCCCCGAGGGCCCGGGCGCTGGCGGCCGAGGGCGAGGCCGCGGCCAGCGACAGGGTGCCCCACCAGCACAGAGCGAGGACGGGAAGGACCAGGGCGAGGCGGATGGCCCGGCGCCAGAGGACCGAGACGGGCGTGGAGGAGAGGAAGCGCTCGGTCGGGTCGTCGAAGGTGGCGACGGCGCCGAAGGCCAGGCCGACGGCCGCCACCCGGAGCGCATCGGTGACCTGTCCGAGGCTGTCGGCCGGCAGTACGTGAGCGAAGGGGAGCCACAGGAACGCGGCAAAGAGGCCGGCGAGGCCGGCACCGGCCCCGAGGGAGACCCAGCTGAGCGTCCGGACCGTGGGCCGAACCAGCAGCAGGACCGCCCTGCGGCGGACGAGCCGGCGGGGGGCGCCGGCGGGCGGGGCGGTGAGGGGGGCGCCGGCGCGCGGCGGCCCAGTGC
>JBOGGR010000475.1:0-6903 GCA_050744025.1 Acidimicrobiales bacterium | reverse complement strand
AGTGGCTGACCGGCACCGTCAGGTCAACCGCTCCATAGAGCAGCACGTACCCCACGTTCTCCACGGGGGCCGCCACCGCCACCCCCGGCGTGGCGAGGATCTGATGCCACTGCTTCATGCTGATCCCCCCGAATATGCCCGAGAGGTAGTTCTCCGCCACGAGGTGTCGCCTTGCCGCCTTGCCTCGAGGCTTGTCTCCGAGCCTTTAGGCCGCACCAGGATGTCGTACGCCGGCCTGAAGTGGCCGGCCGCGAGACGCTGCACATGGAGCTCGCTGGTGCTGACCGAGGAGATGAGCGTGACGAAGGCGACCGCGGCCACCAGGACGCCTACGCCCAAGGCCAGGCTCCGGCCCCACCCGGCACGGGCCTGGCGCCAGGCGAAGCGCGCCAACGACACAGGAGGTCGGTGACGAGCGGCCCGGTCGTCCGTGGCTCTCCTCGATCAGGACGTCTACGGGTAGCAGTAGTTCCGGTTGCGGCAACCGGGCAGGCATTCGTAGAAGTCTTGGTTGCACCCGGTGCAATGAAAGTACCCGTCTCCTGAGGGACAGCCGACACCACATGGCATTGTTCGCACGCAGGTCACGAGGCAGCAGTCAGGGTTCGACGGGTCATATGGGCGTTAGTTAGCCCGACCGGCAGCCCGCCAACGGCTCGATTGTTGGAAGCGAGGCTGGCAAACGGTCGGTGCGTTGGCTAGCTTGGCGAACCTAGACAGACCCATCATGGCGAGACCCCCACTAATGCCGTAGAGGAACTTCCTCCTCGATACTGGCTCCCCGGAGCTGTTCATCATGCTTCTCCTCCCTCGAGGTCGGCGCAGTCCACGGTCCGCCGAGGTCAGGTCGATCCCAAGAGAGCGCCGCGATCCGCGTGGTCGGCTGGACCCAGCAGGCGGCGGACGTCCTCGATACGGTTGACTACCCCTTGGGCACCTACGCGGCCGTCCGGACCGACGACGAATAGATGCGGGGTGGCAAACGTCTCGAAGCGCCTGGCGATTCGGTGATGATCGTCCAAGACGACGTCCAAGCTCCCGGCGCCCTCGGGGACGTCCCATGGTCCTGCGTGAGCTTCCGCGGGTGAGTTGCTCACGACCACGACGGGCGGGAGCCCCGCCATCACCACCGCCAGCGCCGCCACGGCGGCAAGGGCGACCACCGCGATCACCACTGCAGCTACACCCATGGCCTGCCTCGGTTGAAGTGCCGAACGTGTCCCTGTGTGGGACGCTACACCCGCTCCCCCGGAGTGTGGCGCAGCCCGTTCCAGCGTGACCGAGTCGCCCTGGTGACATCAGCCTCCGAGCCGTAGCCTCCGGAACCCCTCGGCGTACGCCGCACCGGCGCGACGCCCGGCCTCGGCCGCCCGCCGGCGGACGGCCTCCTCCATCCACTCGGGGGCCTCCCCGATCTGGCTCCGGTGGCAGAGGACGGCCCGGGCCTTCTGCTCGATCGTCGCCGAGACGTCGACCCAGGAGTCGGGCTCGAAGGTGCCCGACAGGTAGAGCGTGGCCACCTGGTGGGGAGGGCCGGCCCCGGGGAAGTACAGCGGCAGGGCCGCCGCCGGGGCCACGGCGTCCAGGGTGGCCCACCCGACCACCCGGTGGTCCCGGTGGTTGACGTAGTCCTGGCCGAACAGCACAGCCTCGGGGTCGGGGCACACCACGACGTCCGGTCGCACCCGCCGGACCAGGCCCACCAGCTCTTGCCGCAGGGCGCAGTCGTTCTCCACCTCGCCGTCGGCGTGGCCGAGCAGGTGCCGGGCGACCAGCCCGAGCACCCGAGCGGCCTCCGCCATCTCCCCGGCGCGCCGGGTGACCAGATCGGCCGGGTCCGCCCCCGGGTCCGAGGACCCCTTGTCCCCGGAGGTCACCACCGCGACGTGGACCTCGGCGCCGGCCGCGGCCCACCGGGCCAGGGTTCCCCCGCAGGAGACATCGGCGTCGTCGGGGTGGGCGTAGACGGCCAGGACCCGGGCCGGCGTCTCCTCCACCAGGTGCCCCGGGGCTCTCTCGCGGGCCGCCGCAGCCGCCCCGGCAGCGGCGGGCCCAGCAGCGGCGGCGGCCGCGCCGGCGGGCCCAACGCCGGCACCCGCCCGGGGCCTGCTCACCCTGGCCACCCCCGGAGCCCCCGGAGCCTCAGGGGGCGCCGGCCAGGGCCTTCCTGGCCCTCTCCACGCCGTCGTCGTCGACGTCGTGGTGGGTAACCAGGCGGACCACCCCGGGCGCGATGGTGCCGGCGAGCACCCCCTCGCCCCGCAAGTGCTCGAGGAGGGACGCGGCCCGGTCGTGGCGGAACACCACGATGTTGGTGGCCACCTTCCCCGGGTCGCACCCGGCGCCGGGCCAGCGCCCGGCCACCGCATCGGCGAGGCGCCGGGCCCGCTCGTGGTCCTCGGCCAGCCGCTCGACCATGGTGGAGAGGGCCACCAGCCCGGCGGCAGCGATGACGCCGGCCTGGCGCATGGCTCCTCCGAGCACGGCCCGCTCCTCCCGGGCCCTCGCCATCACGCCGGCCGGGCCACCGAGCATCGACCCGACCGGGGCGCACAGGCCCTTGGAGAGGCAGCACATGACGGTCGTCGCCAGCCCGGCCCAGGCCGACGCCGGCATCCCCCTCGCCACCTCGGCGTGGAACAGCCGGGCCCCGTCCATGTGCAGCGGCAGGGGCCCGGCGGCCTCTGCCACCGCCCGAAGGCGGTCCAGCGGCCAGACCGTGCCCCCGGCCGGGGTATGGGTGTTCTCGACGCAGACCAGCGCCGGCGCCGGCCAGTGGTGGCCGGCCGCCTCCCGGGCCCATGCCACCTCCTCCGCCGGGATCGTCCCGTCGGTGTCGTCCACGGCGTGGAACTGGATGCCGGCGTTGCGGGCGGCGGCGCCGTGCTCGTAGGCCACGACGTGCTGGCGCCGCCCGGCGACGACCACCGAGCCGGGGGGGGCAAGGGTCCGCAGCGCCACCTGGTTCCCCATCACGCCCGACGGCACGTAGAGTGCAGCCTCCTTGCCCACGCGGGCCGCGAACGCCTCCTCCAGCGCCCGCACCGTGGGGTCCTCGCCGTAGACGTCGTCGCCCACCTCGGCCTCGGCCATGGCCCGGCGCATCGCCGGCGTCGGCCGCGTGACCGTGTCCGAGCGCAGGTCGACGAGCCCCGTGGTCATGACCTCCACCCTATGTGGCTGGTAGACCCGGGGCATGACCGCCGTCCCCACCGGCCCCGCCACCGCCGCCGGGGGCGACGCCGGGCTCAGGAACCTCCTCGACCTTGCGACGTCGCTCGCCACCGAGGCCGGGGCCATGCTGATGGACGGCCTCACCCGGGAGCGCTCGTCCGTCGCCACCAAGTCCAGCTCCACGGACATGGTGACGGAGATGGACCGGGCCGCCGAGGCCATGATCGTAGGGGGGCTGCGGCGGGCCCGCCCCGACGACGCCGTCCTGTCGGAGGAGGGCGCCTCCGCCCCCGGCACGACCGGCCTGCGGTGGGTCGTCGACCCCCTCGACGGTACCACCAACTACCTCTACGGGCTCCCCGCCTTCGCCGTCTCCGTGGCTGCCGAGGCCGACGGGCGGCCCCTCCTCGGCGTGGTCCACGACCCGAGCCGGGGCGACACGTTCAGCGCCGTCGCCGGCGGAGGAGCTCGGAGGAATGGCAGCGTGCTTCGCCTGGGCCCCGCGCCCACCCTCGACCGTGCGCTGATCGGCACCGGCTTCGGCTACGACTCCGCCCGGCGCCTGGCCCAGGCCCGCCTGCTCCCGACCGTCCTGCCGGCCGTGCGGGACATCCGCCGGGTCGGGTCGGCGGCCCTCGACCTGTGCTGGGTCGCCGCCGGGATCCTCGACGGCTTCTACGAAGCCGGCCTGAAGCCATGGGACCATGCCGCCGGCTCCCTGGTGGCGGCCGAGGCCGGGGCCTTCGTGGGGACCGTCGGCGGGGGCGAGGCCCTCCCCGAGCTGGTGGTGGCGGCCGCTCCCGGGCTGGAGGGGCAGCTGGTGCGGCTGCTCGAGGCGGCCGTGGCGAGGGCGGGCGGCCCGTGAAGGCGGCCACGGAGCAGGTGCCGGAACAGCCTCATTCTCTATAGCGTGGACGGTCGTGACGACAGACGAGGCTTCGGCGGTGGAGGAGTTCGGGCGCAGCTTCAAGGGGTTCCTCGACTGGTTCATGCGCCAGGCCTGGACGAAGGACGACAACCCGTTCTCCGGCGTCCTGCGCCAGCACCTGGCCGGCGAGCCGGCCGAGCAGCCCGTCGTCGGGGCCGGGTTCCTGCCCCACGACCACCCCAACCTCCAGCTCGCCCTCGACGCCTACATGGGCGCGCCCGGGCGCCGGGCCGAGCTGGTCGGCGTGCTCGGGGGCCGGATGCACCACGACGTGGGCTTCTCGGCCATCCTCGCGATGCCCATGTTCCGGCCGGGCCCCGTCGACCTGGTGGAGCGGCCGGTAGGCGTGGACGAGGTGCTGGCGTGCGTGCAGTTCGGGCTCTACCTGGTCTCCGATGGCGACGGGCGGCAGGCCGTGCTGGTGGCCAGCCAGGACGGCCCCAGGGGGCCGGAGGTGAGGGTCGAGGTGATGGCGCTCGCCAGGGACCGTGGGACCGCCACGCTCGAGGCCCTGCGCCGGCTGATGGTCGAGCACAACGTCTACCGGGGCAAGGTGGTCTCCCTCGGGGGAGGCGACATGCGGCGTGGCATGCCCGGGCTGGGCGTCACCTTCCACGCCCTGCCCGCGCTGTCGCGCGACCAGATCGTGCTCGGCGACGGGGTGCTCGAGCGGGTGGAGCGCCACACCATGGGGGTCGTCACCCACCGGGCCGCCCTCCTCGCCGGCGGCCGCCACCTGAAGCGGGGGCTCCTGCTCCACGGGCCGCCGGGGACGGGAAAGACGCTCACCGCCATGTACCTGATCAGCCAGATGCCCGGCCGCACCACGCTGCTGCTGTCGGGCCAGGAGATGAGGACGATCGGCGCGTCGTGCGCCCTGGCCCGCCAGCTCCAGCCCGCCACGGTGGTGCTGGAGGACGTCGACCTCGTGGCCGAGCACCGGAGCCATTTCCCGGGAGCCAACCCGCTCCTGTTCGAGCTGTTGAACGAGATGGACGGCCTCGACGAGGACGCCGACGTGATCTTCCTGCTCACGACGAACCGGGCCGACCTCCTCGAGCCGGCGCTCGCCGCCCGGCCCGGCCGGGTCGACCAGGCCATCGAGGTCGCCCTCCCCGACTCCGCCTGCCGCCGGCGCCTGCTCGACCTGTACGCCCGGGGCCTCTCGCTCGACTTCGACGGCTGGGAGCCGGTGGTGGGAGGGACCGAGGGCGTCACCGCGTCGTTCATCAAGGAGCTGCTCCGGGAGGCCGCCCTCATGGCCGCCGAGGCCGGGGCGCCCGAGGTAGGGCTCTCCCACGTCGAGGCCGCCCTCTCCGAGCTGACCGTGGCCGGGGGCAGGCTCACAGCCGCCCTGCTCGGCGCCGGCGGGGGCGCCACCCCGGCCGCCTATCCCGAGCCGGGCCACAGCTCAGCCGTCGCCTGGTCGCCATACGCCTGAGCTGGTGGCTGGGGGAGGCGTGGGGGTGTGGGGGCGGTGGTGGTGGGGGGCGTGGGGGTGGTGGGGGGCGTGGGGGCCGCATCCGGGGCCCTGTCACACCCTTCTGATGAACTTGTGGTGATGAGAGGTCATTTTGACCCAAGATCACCACAAGTTCGGAGGGATCGCTTGATCCAGCGCCAGCACGGGCTCATCACGGGCGCCCAAGCACGCCGGGCGGGTATCTCACGGCGCCAGCTCACCCGCTCTCCGGCACGTACCTGGAGCCGGGTCTCCATGAACGTCTACCGCCACACCACGTACCCGCCTTCCTGGCGGCAGCTCCTGATGGCGGCCGTGCTGGCGGGGGGACCCGGCACGGTCGTCTCACACCGGGCCGCCGCTCGCCTGCACGGCCTCGACGGTGCCTTCGGGGAGCTGGTCGAGGTGACCGTCGACCGCTGTCACAACTACCGCAGCCACCCCGGTGTGACGGTGCACCGGGGCGACCCGGTCGGGGCCCTCGACGTGGAGAGGGTCGAGCACATCCCGGTCACCACCGTCACCCGGACCTTGATCGACCTCGGCACCAAGGTGGACATCGAGACCCTCGAGCTCGCTCTCGAGTCCGGGCTGCGTTGCCGGCGGACGTCGCTCCGGCTCCTGCGCCAGCGCCTGGACGCTCTCGGCAGCCGGGGCCGGCCGGGGGTGGCCGCCATCCGGCGGGTGCTGGCGCTGCGTGGTGAGGCTCCGGCCACCGGCAGCGCCATGGAGACCCGCTACGTCCAGCTGCTGCGCCGGGCCGAGCTCCCGGAAGGCATCCGCCAGTACGTGGTGAGTGAGGGTGGCCGTTTCGTCGCCAAGGCCGACTTCGCCCACCCCGAGGAGCATGTCCTGGTCGAGCTGGACGGCTGGCAGACCCACGGCACCCCTGGCGCCCTGCGCGACGACCTCGACCGCCAGAACGCCATCCTCCTCGCCCTTCCTGGATGGACGCTCCTCCGCTACACCTGGGACGAGATCGTCCACCATCCGGAGCGGGTGATCGCCCAGCAGCGCCAGGCCCTCGGGCTCGCCGAGGCCCTGGACCCGGCTGTGTAAGGGCAAGCCAGCGAGGCTGCCGGCCCGCCAGGGGGCGCGGGGAGCCTACGCCTGAGCGAGATCGCGCTCGACGACAGCCAGGATGGCGTCGCCGTGGCGCTCCAGCCTCACCGGGCCCATGCCCCGGCACCGGGCGAGCTCCGCCATCGTGGCGGGGCGGGCCCTGGCGATGCCATCCAGGTGCTCGTCGGTGAGGATCACGTAGGCGGGCACGCCGTCCCTCTGGGCCTGCTCCCGCCGCCAGGCCCGCAGGGCGCCGGCCAGGGGGGCGGGGGCGGGG
>JBOGGR010000474.1:0-22200 GCA_050744025.1 Acidimicrobiales bacterium | reverse complement strand
GGACGGGGCCGCGGGTGCGGCGGCGTCGGGGCTGGGCGACTGCGGGGCCGGCGGGGCAGGCGCCCGGCGGGCGGCGGGCGAGGAGGCCCGGCGGGCGGTGGGCGGGTCCGAGGGCGCCCGGCGGGCGGCGGGCGGCTCTGCGGGCGGCGGGGCAACCGGGATCGGCGGCCAGTCCTCGGGGCGGGACGGACGGGCCCGGTCGAGCTGGGAGCGGCGGAGCTGGACGACCTTGACTGCGGCTGCCACGACGGCGGCCAGGATCCCGGCGCGCACCGCCACCCGGAGAGATCGAACGATCACGCCGGCGATTCTAGGAAGCCCGGTGACCGGCCCGCCCCGCCGGCGCCACTTGACGGGATGCTCCTCGTTCCGCGACGATGCTCCTCTCATGCATCCCACCCGTCGCCCCCTCCTGTCGGACCTCCTCCTCACCTGACGGCGGGCGCCCCCCCAGCGCTCGCCCCGCCTCCTGCGCCTAACGGGCCAGGGGGTTTTTTTGTTGGCCCGACCCGATGCCGGCGACGCCAGACCCACCCGAAGGACGCACACCATGGCCGGACAGCTGACCATCCTCGACACCACCCTGAGAGACGGCGAGCAGTCGCCGGGGATCTCCCTCGACGTCGCCGAGAAGCTCGAGATCGCCGAGCAGCTGGCCCGGCTCCAAGTGGACGTCATCGAGGCCGGATTCCCGGTGGCCAGCTCCGGGGACTTCGAGGCCGTCCAGGCCATCGCCCGGTCGGTCCGCGGCCCGGTGATCGCCGGGTTGTCCCGCACCCACCTGGCCGACGTCGACCGGTGCTGGGAGGCGGTGCGCGACGCCGCGTCCGCCCGGATCCACGTCTTCATCTCCACCAGCCCGAGCCACATGGAGCACATGCTCAGGATGACCGAGGCCCAGGTGCTGGCCGAGACGAGAGCGGGGGTGGCCCGGGCCAGGGAGCACACCGACGACGTCGAGTTCAGCCCCCAGGATGCCACCCGCACTCCGCTCGACTTCATGTTGGAGGTGCTGTCCGCCGCGGTGGAGGCCGGGGCCAGCACCCTCAACGTCCCCGACACCGTCGGCTACGGGATCCCCTGGGACTTCGGGGCACTCATCCGCCACGTCCGCCGGGAGGTGCCGGGGGAGTACGTGCTCTCCACCCACTGCCACAACGACCTCGGGCTGGCCGTGGCCAACAGCCTGGCCGGCGTCCAGGCCGGCGCCGGCCAGGTCGAGGTGTGCGTCAACGGGCTGGGGGAGCGGGCCGGCAATGCCGCCCTCGAGGAGGTCGTCATGGCCCTGGTCATCCGCCCCGACCAGTTCGGGGGGCTGGCGACGGGGGTGCGCACCGAGGAGCTGGCCCGCACCTCCCGGCTGGTGAGCCGGCTGACCGGCTACCCCGTCCAGTACAACAAGGCCGTGGTCGGGCGCAACGCGTTCGCCCACGAGTCCGGGATCCACCAGCACGGGGTCCTGTCCGACCGGACGACCTATGAGATCATCGACGCCGGAGCGGTGGGCCAGGTGGGCAGCCAGATCGTGCTCGGGAAGCACTCCGGCCGGCATGCCTTCGCCGACACGCTGGCCGGCATGGGCCTGACCGTCCAGGGCGACGCCTTGAACGCGGCCTTCACCCGGTTCAAGGAGCTGGCCGACCGCAAGGTGTCCATCACCGACGCCGACCTCGAGGCGATCGTCGCCGAGGAGCTGGGCACGAGCGTGGAGACCGGCTTCACCCTGGAGGCCCTGGAGGTGGCGGGCGGCACCGTCGGCGTCCCCCGGGCCCGGGTCGTGGTCAGCAGGGGCGGGACCAAGTCCGAGGCGTCAGCCGAGGGGGACGGCATGATCGACGCCGCCTGCCAGGCCCTCCGGCAGGCCACGGGGGTCTCGGCCGGCCTAGTGGGCTTCACGGTGTCATCGGTGACCGGCGGCGTGGACGCCCTCGGAGACGTGGTCGTCCAGCTCGAGGCCGACGGCCAGCGGGTGTCGGGCCGGGGCGTGTCGACAGACGTGGTCGAGGCCTCGGCCCGGGCCTACCTGAACGCCCTGGACCGCCTCGTCCGTGCCCGGGCGAGCCGCCAGGCCCGCCGGGCCAGCGAGGTGGGCGAGGTCGGCCCCTGACCCGCCGCCCTTGGAAGACGCCGGCCGCCCTCGTCCTGCTGGCCCTCATATGGGGGACCAGCTTCCTGCTCATCAAGGTCGGCCTGGAAGGCCTGAGCCCTCCTCAGCTCGTCCTGGGCCGGCTGGTTGCCGGGAGCGCGGCTCTCCTGGCGGTGACCGGGCTGGTCCGCGCCCGCCGTCCCGGTGGACTGGGCGGCCGTCCCCCCCGGGCTGGCGAGGCGATCGGGGGTGGGACCAGCAGGGCCGGCGAGGCGACCGGGGGCGTGGCGACCGGGGGCGTGGCGAGGGGCGAGGCGACCGGGGGCGTGGCGACCGGGGGTGGGACCAGCCGGGCCGGCGACTGGAGCAGGGCGGGGACGGCCCGCCGGCTCCCCTGGGGGCACCTCCTGGTCATGGCCGTCATCCTCAACGTAGGGCCGTTCCTGCTCTACGCCTGGGGTGAGGAGCACGTGGCATCCGGCCTGGCCGGCATGTTCAATGCCACGACGCCCCTGTTCACGGTGCTTGTGGCCCTGGCCGCTCTGCCCGAGGAGCGGCTCAGCCGCGGCCGGGCCGGGGGCCTGCTCATCGGCCTGGCCGGCGTCGTCGTGGTCCTGGCCCCCTGGCGCCCCGGGTCCTCGGTGGCGACCGTGACCGGGGAGCTGGCCTGCCTCGGGGCGGCCGCCTCCTACGGGATCGGGTTCGTGTACACCCGCCGGTTCGTTGCCGGTCGGGGCATCCCCCCCCTTAGGCTTGCGACTGCCCAGCTCGTGCTGGCAACCGTGGTGCTCGGCGTGCTGGCTCCCCTGGTGGCGACGGGCCCCGTCCACCTCACTGCCACGGTGGTGCCGGCGGTGGCGGTGCTCGGGGCGGTCAACACCGGCGTCGGCTACCTGCTGTACCACTTCCTGGTCCGGGAGGCGGGGGCCACCCGGGCCTCGACCGTCACCTACCTGGTACCGGTCGTCGCCGTGGCCCTCGGCGTCATCGTCCGGGGTGAGGCCCTCACCTGGACCATCGTGGTCGGAGGGCTCGTGGTCATCTTCGGCCTGGTCGTCCTGGAGGGCCGCCTGGCCGGCCGGCTCCCGGCTGGCCGCCGCCGGCGTCGGCCGGCGCCGAGCCCGGGCCCTCAGGCCGGCGCGCCCGCGACCCTCGGCAGCCAGTCCGGGCGCCCAGCCTCGTAGGCGGTGATCGCGTCGAGATGGCGCAGCGTGAGGCTGATGTCGTCCAGGCCGGCCAGCAGCCGGTCCCGGGTGAAGTCGTCCAGGGGGAAGGTCGCCTCGATGCCGGCCTCCGGGGCCGAGACGACGCTGCGCTCGACGTCCACGGTGAGCCGGAGCCGGGGGTCGGCCAGGACCGCGTCGAGCAGGGCTCGGCCCACGCTCGGGTCGACCTCCACCGGCACCAGACCCGACTTGGTGGAGTTGATGCGGAAGATGTCGCCGAAGCGGGGAGCCACCACCGCCCTGAAGCCGTAGTCCATGAGCGCCCACACGGCGTGCTCCCGGGACGAGCCCACCCCGAAGTTCGGCCCGGCGACGAGGATGACGGCCCCCACGTGCTCGGGGCGGTCGAGCACGAAGTCACCGTCCTCGCGCCAGCCCTCGAACAGCCCGGCCCCGAAGCCGGTCCGCTCCACCCGCTTCAGCCAGTCGCTCGGGATGATCTGGTCGGTGTCGACGTCGCTGCGGTCGAGGGGAACGGCGGTGCCGCTGACTGTTCGCACGGGTTCCACGGCGGACGGCCTCCTAGCCCAGCCCAGGACCGGCGCCGGCGCCGGCGGGGGTGGGGCCGAGGCCGGCGGGGGTGGAGCCGAGGTCGGCGGGGGTGGCGAGGTGCCCGGCCACGGCGGTGGCAGCGGCCACCGCTGGCGAGACCAGATGGGTGCGGCCGCCCCGGCCCTGACGGCCCTCGAAGTTGCGGTTCGACGTCGATGCGCACCGCTCGCCCGGTGACAGCTTGTCGGGGTTCATTCCGAGGCACATGGAGCAGCCCGCCTCCCGCCACTCGAACCCGGCCGACGTGAACACCCGGTCCAGGCCCTCCGCCTCTGCGGCCGCCTTGACACTCCGGGACCCGGGCACGACCAGGGCCCGGAGCCCGTCCCGGACCCGCCGGCCCTCCACGACCGCCGCCGCTACCCGCAGGTCCTCCAGACGGCTGTTGGTGCACGAGCCGATGAAGACCGTGTCCACGGCGATGTCGCGCATTGCCTGGCCCGCGGCCAGGCCCATGTAGGCGAGGGCCCGGGCGGCCGCCTCGCGCTCGGCCGGCTCCGCCAGGCTGTCGGGGCTCGGCACCGCAGCGTCGATGGGCACGACATGGGCCGGGTTGGTGCCCCAGGACACGAACGGCACCAGGGTGGCGGCGTCGATGTCCACCCTGCGGTCGAAGGCCGCCCCTGGGTCGGTCCGCAGGCTCCGCCAGTGGTCCAGCGCCGCCTCCCAGGCCGGCCCGGTGGGAGCGTGGCGCCGGCCCTCCAGGTAGGCGAACGTGGTGTCATCGGGGGCGACCATGCCGGCCCTGGCCCCGGCTTCGATGCTCATGTTGCACACGGTCATCCGGCCCTCCATGGAGAGGGAGGTGATGGCCGAGCCTCGGTACTCGACGACGTGGCCGATCCCGCCGCCGGTGCCCAGGCGTCCGACCACGGCCAGGATCAGGTCCTTGGCCGTCACGCCAGCCGGCAGCGCTCCGTCCACGGTGACCGCCATGGTGCCGGGGCGGCGCTGGGAGAGGGTCTGGGTGGCAAGCACGTGCTCCACCTCGCTGGTCCCGATGCCGAAGGCCAGCGCACCGAAGGCTCCGTGAGTGGCCGTGTGGCTGTCCCCGCACACGATGGTCATCCCGGGCTGGGTCAGGCCCTGCTCGGGTCCGATCACGTGGACGATGCCCTGGTCGGGATGGCCCATGGGGTAGCAGGCGATGCCGGCCTCCGCGCAGTTGGCCGCCAGGACCTCGAGCTGGCGGGCCGAGACGGGGTCGGCCACCGGCCCGTCGATGTCGCGGGTGGGCACGTTGTGGTCGGCGGTGGCGATCGTCAGGTCAGGCCGGCGCACCCGCCTGTCCGCCAGCCGAAGGCCGTCGAAGGCCTGGGGCGACGTGACCTCGTGGACGAGGTGGAGGTCGATGTACAGCACGTCGGGCTCTCCGTGCGCCGAGCGCACGACGTGGCGGTCCCAGACCTTCTCCGAGAGGGTGCTGGCCATCTCCGGGAGCCTATGCCGGACGGGCCACGGTCAGGCAGGCCTCGACCAGCGCCGGCAGGAACCGGTCGGGGTCGTCCACGCACACGCCGTGGCCGCCCGCCACCCGGTGGACGGTGGCGCCGGGGATGGCGCCGGCCAGGGCCTCCTGGCGCCAGGGGCTGACGACCTGGTCCCCGGTGGTCACGACCACGGCGGTGGGGACGTCGACGGTCCCGAGCCAGGGCCGGGAGTCGAAGCTGCCGATGGCCGAGCCGGCCTGGAGGACGGCGGCGGTGTCGCCGGACGCCAGCTGGGTGGTGGCCCACTCGGAGAAGCGCGTGCCGTCGAGCCGCCGCCGGATGAAGGCGGTGGCGAGCGGCTGGCGGACCGGGCCGGGCGTGACGCGGGCCACGGCCGAGAGACCGAGCAGGCTGGCGTAGTACAGGCGCTCGGCGGGCTGGCGGCTGGAGAAGGTGGCGGCGGTGGCGCAGAGCACCAGGCCCTGGACGGCATCGGGGTGCCGGCGCCAGGCCAGCTGGGCCACCGGCCCCCCCATGGAGTAGCCGACGAGGACGCCGCGCTCCCGGCCAAGGGCCCGCAGCAGGGCGACGGCGTCGTCGGCGCAGTCCTCCAGCCGGAACAGCCATGACGAGCGGACGCCCTGGCCGTGGCCGCGATGGTCGAGGGCGAGGACGGAGAAGTGCCGGCCGAGCTCCTGGTAGCTCGGATACCAGTTGAGGTCCGCCGTGACCGTCCAGCCGTGCAGGAGGACCACTGTCGGGGCGCCCGGCGGTCCCTCGACCTCGCGTACGAACGTGGTCCCCCGCCCCGCCAGCTCGACCCGCTGCCCGGGGGGGAGGGGAGGGGCAGCGCTGGCGGTCATCGTCGTCGATGGTAGGGGTCGCCCGGCTGGCGGCCAGCCTGGACGATCGGGGCTATCCTCGGTATCGCTGATAGTCGTCAGGCGTGCCGGGTAGGAGCAGGGCGAGCACGAGAGATGCGCGAGATCAGGGGGACGCCGTGAGTGGAATTCCGGATCTACCGTTCGAGGGGCACGACGTGGCTCCTGCTGTGGGTGTGGGGCTGCGCAGCCCACGGCTCAACCGGGTCGGGATGATGATCCTCGGGCCCGCCCAGGTCGGGTCCGCGTCCGGTCCCGACGTGGGGCCGTCCGGCCCTCCCGGGCGGGGACCCGGAGGGCCTCCGACGTCCCCCGGGCCCGGGCCCGGCACCTTCCCCCGCAGGCATGCCCCGCCGAGGCCGCGCCGGCGGGCCCTGGTCCGCTTCTGCCGCCTCCATCGGCCGGCCGGGCGGTGGTCGACTCTGACGCCTCGGCTGTGGTCGTGGCTGGTGCCCCGCCAGCGGAGCTGACCGGCCTGCGCACCGGCGGCCGACCGGCCTCAGGTCTTCGGGTCGCCCGCCTCAGGCCCCGATGGCGACGATCTCCACCCGGAGGTTGCCGCCCGGCGCCTCGTACTCGACGGTGTCCCCCGCTCCCCTCCCGATCAGGGCCCGGCCGAGCGGTGAGTTGGGGGAGATGACCGAGAGGTCGGGCCGGCGCTCCTCGATGGACCCGATCAGGTAGCGCTCGACGCCCTCGTCACCCTCGTAGCGCAGGCTGACGACCGCGCCGGCTTCCACCCGCCCGCCGGCCCCGGCCGCGGCGTCGTCCTCCACGATCACCGCGGACGAGAGCATGGCCTGGATCTGGCGGATGCGGGCCTCCATCTTGCCCTGCGAGTCCTTGGCCGCGTGGTAGTCGCCGTTCTCGGACAGGTCGCCCAGGGCCCGGGCGGCCTCGATGGCCCGGGCGATGTCGACCCGGCCCCGGGTCGTGAGGTCGAGGAGCTCGCTCTGGAGCCGGTCGTGGGCCTGGCGGGACAGGTGGGTCTCGCTCACTGACGCGAGGGTAGTAGGCCCCTCGCCGAGTTGACGGCGGCCCGGGGGTGGGCGACCCTGGCACGGTGAGCCCGACCGGCCACCGGGTGGCCATCATCGGCGGCGACGGCATCGGCCCCGAGGTGGTGGCCGAGGCGGTCAAGGTCGTCGCCGCTGCCGGCGTGGAGCTGGACACCGTCGACTACGACCTCGGGGCGGCCCGCTACCTGCGTACGGGGGAGGTGCTGCCCGACAGCGTCCTCGAGGAGCTGCGGGGACTCGACGCCGTCCTGCTCGGCGCTGTCGGGCCGCCGGTGGGGAGCCGGGACGTCCCCGCCGGCGCCCTCGAGCGCGGCCTGCTGCTCCGGCTTCGCTCCGAGCTCGACCTGTACGTCAACCTCCGGCCTGTCGCGGCCGCTCCGGGCGCCCCTTCTCCTCTGATGGACCTGGTCGTGGTGAGGGAGAACACCGAGGGCGCCTACGCCGGGGAGGGCGGCTTCCTGCGCAAGGGGACGCCGCACGAGGTCGCCACCCAGGGCTCGGTCAACACCCGCCGCGGCGTCGAGCGCTGCGTGCGCTTCGCCTTCGGCCTGGCCGAGCACCGCAGCCCCCGGCACCACCTGACGCTCGTCCACAAGACGAACGTCCTCACCTTCGCCGGCGACCTGTGGCAGCGCACGGTCGACGCCGTGGCGCGCGAGCACCCTGACGTGGCCGTCGACTACCACCACGTGGACGCCGCCTGCATCTACCTTGTGGAGGCCGCGTCCCGCTACGACGTGATCGTCACGGACAACCTGTTCGGAGACATCGTCACCGACCTCGCCGGCGCCCTCGCCGGGGGCATCGGCCTGGCCGCCTCGGCCAACCTCAACCCGGACCGCACCGGCCCGTCCCTGTTCGAGCCGGTCCACGGGGCGGCTCACGACATCGCAGGCACCGGGCGGGCCAATCCCGTCGCCGCCATCCGCTCGGCTGCTCTCATGCTCGACCATCTGGGCGAGGCCGAGGCGAGCGCCCGGGTGAACGAGGCGGTGGACGCCTGGGTGGCGGCCCAGGTTGCCCCCACCGCCAGCTCGCCCGGTCCCGTCCCCGCCCCACCCACGACAGCAGCCATCGGCGACGCAATCGCCGGAAAGGTGTGAGCTCGACATGCCCATGACGACCACCGACAAGATCTGGATGGACGGCCGCCTGGTGGCCTGGGCCGACGCCCGCGTCCACGTCCTCACCCACACGCTGCACTACGGCTCGGGCGTGTTCGAAGGGATCCGGGCATACCCGACCGACGCGGGACCAGCCATATTTCGCCTGAGCGACCACATCGCGCGCCTCTTTCGGTCGGCGCGCATCCTGCTCATCGACGTGCCGTACGCGGAGGGCGCGCTGGTGGCGGCGACCAAGGAGGTGGTGCGGGCGAACGCGTTGCCCGAGTGCTATATCCGCCCGCTCGTGTACCGGGGCTACGGCGAGATGGGCCTCAACCCGCTCACCAGTGAGGTGAATGTCGCCATCGCGGCCTGGCCATGGGGCACGTATCTAGGTGACGAGGGCGTGGCCCGAGGAGTGCGCTGCAAGGTAAGCTCGTGGGTCCGTCCCGACCCGAACTCGCTTCCCCCGGCGGCCAAGTCCACGGGCATCTACGTGAACTCCTCCCTTGCCAAGGTCGAGGCGATGAAAGCCGGCTATGACGAGGCGATCCTCCTTTCCCCGCAGGGATATGTGAGCGAGTGCACGGGCGAGAACATCTTCATCGTGAAGGGCGGCCGCATCATCACCCCGCCGGTGTCGGCCGGCGCTCTCGAGGGCATCACCCAGTCCTCGGTCATCACGATCGCTCGGGACCTCGGCTGCGAGGTCGAGGTGGCCAACATCCTGCGTAGCGACCTGTACGTGGCGGAGGAGGCCTTCATGTCGGGCACGGCCGCGGAGGTCGTGCCCATCCGCTCGGTCGACGACAGGGAGGTGGGCGGCGGCGAGCCCGGCGCCATCACCCGGCGTATCCAGGAGACCTATTTCGCGGCGGTGCGGGGCCGTCTCGACCAGTACAAGGACTGGGTGGAGCATGTCGAATGAGGCGCCCTCCCTGCCCGAATCGGTGGACATCTACGACACCACGCTGCGCGACGGCAGCCAGCAGGAGGGCCTGTCGCTGACCGTGGACGACAAGCTCCGGGTCGCGGAGCAGCTCGACCACTTGGGCGTGGCCTACATCGAAGGGGGTTGGCCGGGCGCCAACCCCAAGGACGAGGAGTTCTTCCGCCGGGCCCGGGGCGAGCTGGTCCTGTCGACGGCAACCCTGGTGGCCTTCGGCTCCACCCGGCGCCCCGGTGGCCAGGCCGGCACCGACCCGACCCTGCGCCACCTTGTCCGGGCGGGGACGGAGGCCGTCTGCATAGTGGCCAAGGCGTGGGACCACCACGTCACCGAGGCCCTGCGCACCACGCTGGACGAGGCCAGGGCGATGGCGCACGACTCGGTGGCGTGGCTGCGCTCCAACGGACTGCGTGTCTTCTTCGACGCCGAGCACTTCTTCGACGGCTACCGGTCCGACCCTGGCTTCGCCCTGTCGGTGCTGGAGGAGGCCGCCTCGGCCGGTGCCGAGGCGCTGGTGCTGTGCGACACCAACGGCGGGAGCCTCCCCGACCGCGTGGAGGAGGTCGTGGCCGCGGTCGTCCGGCGGTTCGGGGGGATCCAGATCGGGCTGCACTTCCACAACGACAGCGGCTGCGCCGTGGCCAATACCCTGGCCGGCGTGCGGGCCGGCGGCACCCAGGTCCAGGGGTGCGTCAACGGGTACGGCGAGCGGGCCGGCAACGCAGACCTGGCCGCCGCCATCCCCGGCCTGGCTCTCAAGATGGGGGTGAGGACCATCCCCCCCGACCGCCTGGAGCGCCTCACGCCGGTGGCCCACCACCTGGCCGAGCTGGTCAACATCGCCCCCGATCCCCAGCAGCCCTACGTGGGGGCTTCCGCCTTCGCCCACAAGGCCGGCCTGCACACCAGCGCTATCGCCCGCTCCCCCTCCGCGTACGAGCACGTGGCGCCGGACGCGGTGGGCAACGGCGCCCGTTTCGTCGTGAGCGAGCTGGCCGGCCGGTCGACCCTGGCACTCAAGGCGGCCGAGCTGGGCCTCGAGCTGGACGGCCTGGCGCTGTCGGACGTGCTCGAGCACCTGAAGACCCTGGAGCATCAGGGGTACCACTTCGAGGTGGCCGACGGATCCCTGGAGCTGCTGATGCGGGCGGCCGGCGGGTGGCGCCAGGAGTTCTTCCGTCTGGAGTCGTGGCGGGTGATCGTGGAGCACCGGGAGGGGGACGTCCCGGGCACCCAGCCCTCTCCGCCCTCCCTGCCTTCCCCGCCCCCCCGGCCTTCTTCGCCCCCCCGGCCTTCTTCGCCCCCCCAGCTCACGACGGAGGCCACGGTCAAGGTCCACGTCGGGGGCCGGCGGGTGGTGGCCACGGCCGAGGGCAACGGACCGGTCAATGCCTTGGACGCCGCACTGCGGGCCGCCATCAGCCCCCACTTCGCCGCCCTCTCCCAGCTCCGCCTGACCGACTACCGGGCCCGGGTCCTCGACACCTCGGCCGGCACCGGGGCCGTGACCAGGGTGCTGCTCGATACGACCGACGGCGAGCGGTCGTGGTCGACCATCGGGGTCTCCGAGAACGTGATCCAGGCGTCCTGGCAGGCCCTGGCCGACTCGGTGGTGTACGGCCTTCTGCGGCTGGCTGCCGCGCCGACGGCGGCTGGGCCTGCGGCGGCTGGGCCTGCGGCGGCTGGGCCCGCGGCGGCGGCTCAGCCTGCGGCGGCGGCTCAGCCTGCGGGTGCTGGGATCGGAGGGCCGTGACCCAGCCCGACTACGTGCCCATCACGCCCGCCGACCGGGTCCGTCCGGTGGAGCGCCTGCCCACCCCCCTGCCCTGGTGGGCCGACCGGCCGGCCGACCTGCGGGGGGCCGGCCAGCCGAGCGGGGCCCGGCTAGGGGTTCAGGGCCCGGACCAGGGATACGCGCTGCACCTGGCCGAGCGGTTCACTGGACGCCTCGAGCTGGACGACGAGGAGTCGGCCGAGGACGTGCTGGCCGGCTGTCTCGGGGTGGCCCTGCACCGGGCAAGCCTCTTCGACCGGGCCCCGGTGATCTTCGACCTCGAGCTGGCCTTCACGCTGTGGGGCTTCCTGGGCGGGGCGCCCGAGGATCTGGTCGCCTTCCGCCGTCCCCTGTTCCAGTCCGCCGGCCACCACTACCTGGCACAGCTGGAGATCTCGTCCCGGGTCCCGGAGGCGACCCTGCGACTGACGCCTGCCCTGGTGCGCGAGCGGCTGGCCGAGTGGCGCAGCCTGATCGACGCCACCGTGCGCCCCCGGCCCCAGCCCCGGCCCCAGCCGCTGCCAGCCGGGACAGAGGTGGGCACACTGCTCGGCTGAGCGGGCACGCCGGCGGGACGGGGCGCGCCGGCGGAGCGGAGGTGATAGCACTTTTGGTCGTAGGACGACACGAACCGCTATCACCTCGCCGGATCGGGCGGGGGAGCGCCCCGGTCAGCTCCTGGGGACGTCCGCCCAGGGCTTGTCCTTGTCCACCCTGGGCTCGCCGGGCAGCCCCAGGACCCTCTCACCCAGGATGTTGCGCATGATCTCGGACGTGCCCCCCTCGATGGAGTTGGCCCACGAGCGCAGGAACATCCTGGTGGTGTCGCGGCCGTGGGCACCTACGTCCTCGGGCCTGGTCATGGCGTAGCTCTGGTACTGCGTGCCAGCCGGGCCGAGCAGGTCGACGCAGCATTCGTAGATCGCCTGGTTGAGCTCGGCGTTGGCCAGCTTGGCCACCGAGCCCTCCGGCCCGGGGATCCCGGCCTTGCGGAGGTGAGCGGCCCGCAGGTTGGTGAGCCGCAGGGTCTCGGCCCGGACCCAGAGTGCCATGACCCGGTCCCGCTGGACCGGGTCGCCCTGCCCGCGCTCCCGCCAGATGCGGATCGCCTCGGCGATAGGCCCCCATCCAGGGGGCAGGACGGTCCCGCCGATCGAGACCCGCTCGTGCATGAGCGTGGTCAGGGCCACGTGCCAGCCCTCGCCCACCCCCCCGAGGCGCTCGGTGTCGGGTATGCGGGTGCTGTTGAAGTACACCTCGTTGAACTCGGCGTCGCCGGTCATCTGGCGCAGGGGGCGTACCTCGACGCCGGGCGCGTGCATGTCGACGACGAAGTAGGTCATGCCCCGGTGCTTGGGCTGGTCGGGGTCCGTGCGGGCGAGGAGCAGGCCCCAGCGCGAGCGGTGCGCCAGGGTGGTCCAGACCTTCTGGCCCTCGACGACCCACTCGTCGCCGTCACGCACGGCCCGGGTGGCGAGGGAGGCGACGTCGGAGCCGGCGCCGGGCTCGCTGAAGAGCTGGCACCAGATCTCCTCGCACGTGAACAGGGGCCGGAGGTACCGGCGCCGCTGAGCCCCGGCGCCGTGGGCGATCACGGTGGGTGCCGCCATCCCTAGCCCTATCGGGTTGCGCAGGACGTTGCTCGGAGCCCCGGCCCCACGCAGGACGTCGCCGACGACCTCCTGGAGGCTGGGTCGGACCCCGAGTCCACCGCAGCCCTCGGGGAAGTGGACCCAGGCCAGGCCGAGGTCGAACTGGGCCCCCCAGAAGTCCGAGGGGGCTGTCGTGGCGGGTTCGTGCTCCTCCACCAGTCGGGCCACCCGGTCTCGGACCAGGGCCTCCCCGGCGTCGACGGCGGCTTCGGTGACGGCGTTCATCCCGTTTCGGCTCCCTCTTGACTGCCCGGTCAAGTCTATCGAGCGCCCGGGGCCATGGGGAGCCGACGGGCCGGGCGCTGGGCTCCCGGCAGAGGGCCGGGCATGCCTCGGCCACCCAGGCGTCGATTCGGGCCCGGCGACCGGCCAGCACCAGGGCGACGGCGCCACTGCCCGCGTGGCCCGCGTCTCCCTCGGCCCTGCGGTAGCAGCCTCGAGGCGCTCGCAGGCGCGCTCTGCGAAGCCGAGCATGAATCCCCGGGGGAAGGCGGTGGTGCCAGAGGCGGTGACGGCCTGCTGGACGAGGGCGGCCCGAGTGGCCTGGACCGACAGGGGGGTAGAGGGCGACAGCTCGCTCGGCGTCGGACCGACCCGATCACGTTCCCCGTCCTGTCGTCGTCGCCCAGGCTCGAGACCAACCTGCAACCCAGCCCTCTCATGGCAGCGGCCAGCAGGCGAAGCGGGCCCGCACGTACGGCCCAGACCCGAGCGGGACCTGGAGCTTCACGACGGCTGCGGCCCTGGCAGCCGGCCGGCCGCCGCGAGCACCGCTTCGTCCATGCGCCAGGTGGCCCACGAGCTGGAGTGCCTTGGCCGTGAGTGCCTCCGCCTCCTCGGGGAACGAGGTGGACTCGGCCTTGTTCAGCAGGGCCCGGATCTTGGCCGGCCGCCGCTCCGTGGTCTCCAAGCCGGAGACGGTGCTCAGGGGGTGTCGCGGCAATGGTGACCCAGCCCGGCGGAGGCGCGAGGATGGGGTCATGCAAGGCATCAACCTGTCTGAGGAGCAGCGGCAGTTCCGGGCCTCGCTGCGCCAGTTCTGCGAGGGCAAGCTGTCCCCCCGGGCGGCCGAGGTGGACCGCAGGGGAGAGTTCCCCTGGGACAACTTCCACGATTGCGTGGCCATGGAGCTGCCCGCCATGGGGATCCCGGCCGAGCACGGGGGGAGCGGCGCCGATCACGTGACGCAGGCGATCATGATCGAGGAGCTGGCGCGGGTGTGCGCCTCGACCAGCCTGATGATGCTGATCACCAAGCTCGGGATGATCCCGATCATCTGGTGGGGCTCGGAGGAGCTGAAGGCCCGGTACCTGCCCCGGGTGGCGGCGGGCGAGGCCCAGGCCAGCTACTGCCTGTCGGAGCCCGACGCCGGCTCTGACGTGGCATCGATGAAGGCCCGAGCGGTGCGGGACGGCGACGACTACGTGCTGAGCGGCACGAAGTACTGGATCACCAACGCGGGGGTGTCCGACACCTACACGGTCTTCGCGAAGACCGACCCCTCAGCCGGCCACCGCGGGATCACCGCCTTCCTCGTCGAGGCGGGCTGGGGCGTGCAGGTGACGAAGCTGGAGGAGAAGCTCGGAGTCCGGGGCAGCCCGACGGGGGAGGTCCTGCTGGACGAGGTCCGCGTCCCGGTGACCAACCGCATAGGCGAGGAGGGTAAGGGCTTCTACATCGCGATGGGGACGCTCGACCGCAGCCGTCCCACGATCGGCGCCCAGGCGGTGGGGATCGCCCGGGGGGCGATCGACTACGCCGCCTCGTACATGCGGGGCCGCCAGCAGTTCGGACATCCGATTGCCGAGTTCCAGGGCCTGCAGTTCATGCTGGCCGACATGGCCATGAGGACCGAGGCCGCCCGGGGGCTGGTCTACCGGGCCTGCGCGATGATCGACGACGGGGACCCCGACTCCCAGCTCTCCATGGCCGGGGCCATGGCCAAGTGCTTCGCCTCGGACACGGCCATGAGCGTGACGACCGACGCCGTCCAGCTCCTGGGCGGGTACGGCTACACCCGGGACTTCCCGGTCGAGCGGATGATGCGCGACGCCAAGATCACCCAGATCTACGAGGGCACCAATCAGGTGCAGCGAGTGGTGATAGCAAAGAGGCTGCTCAGCTGAGGTATTAGGGGCTTGGTCGGGCTCGCTGGGGGCCTCCATATGAGCCTTCATCCCTACTCCATCCCTACTCGGGTAAGCTGAAGTCGTGGCGACGATCCGCGAGAAGCGCCCCGGGGTCTGGGAGGTACGGGCCTTCACCGGCCGGGACGCGAGAGGCCGGCCCACCCAGGTCAGCCACACGGTGAGAGGGAGCAAGCGCGACGCTCGGCGGGTGGCCGCCGAGCTCACTGTGCACCCGAGCCCCACCGCGGGCGGCAGGACGGTGGGGGACCTGCTCGACCTCTGGCTGGGGCATGGCCTGGCGACCTGGGCACCATCCACGGCGCGCGACCAGGCGAGCAGAGTTTCGATGGTCAAGGCCGATGCCATCGCCAAGGCAGCGGCGGCCCGCCTCAGCGTCTTGGACGTGGACCGCTGGCACGACCGCCAGCGTGCCGCCGGGGTAGGGGAGGGCTCCATCCGCAACCAGCACCTGGTCCTGCGAGCGGCCCTGGCCCAGGGTGCCCGCTGGGGTTGGGTGGCGACCAACGTGGCCAGCATCGCCCGGCTGGGGCGGCGCAAGGTTGTTCCCCGAGCCTCGCTCTCACCCGAGGAGGTCCGCCGGGTGCTGGTCGCTGCGGCCACCATCGCGGTGGAGGCGGCAGTGGCGCTCCGGCTGGCTGCTGTGACCGGGGCCCGGCGCTCGGAGCTGGCCGCCTTGCGATGGGAGGACCTGGAGGGCGACCGGCTGACCATCGACAGCAGCATCGCCATCGTGCGCCACGGTGACCGGAACGACCGCCAGGCCCCGACGCTGCGAGACGACCCGACCAAGACAGCCAACCAGCGCTCCGTCGGCCTCGACCCGGCCACGGTGGAGCTGCTGGGGCAGCTGCGGACCGACCGGGAGGCCTACGGCCCGTGGATCCTGGCCGTGGGTGACCGGCCCGTCAACCCGGAGCGGATCACGGCCTGGTGGCGGCTGGCCCGGAGTCGGGCCGGCCTGGACCGGCGCTGGAGGCTCCATGACCTCCGCCACTGGTCGGCAACTTTGGCCATCGGCCATGGCCACGACCTGTGGACGGTGGCCAACCGGTTGGGGCACGCCAACCCGGCCATGACCCTTCGGGTCTACGCCCATGCCCTGCAGGCGGCTGACGGTGCGGTGGCCGAGACGCTGGCTGCCGCTCTCGACGGCGAGAGCTGATGGTGCCCCGCCGTTGGCGGTTCTACCGGACCGCTGGCGGAGGGATGCCAGCCAAGGAGTTCATCGAGAGACTCGACGCTGAGCACGCGGTGGCCGTGGCTGCGGCCATGAACGTGATCCGGCTCGACGGCTTGCGAGCGGCCCGGCATCTGCGGGGAGACATCTACGAGGTACGGGTAGGTAGCCGAGGCCGGGCCTTCCGCTTGCTGTTCTCGCCCGAGGGCCGATCCGGCCGAGTGTTGCTGGCGGTGTCAGCGTTCGAGAAGAAGTCCCAGCAGACTCCACCGGCCGAGATCGGCCTGGCGGAGGCCCGGCTGCGGGACTGGCGCCGGCGAGGGCGATGAAGGGTCGAGGTATCCTCGAACTAGGAGGCCACCATGGATGCCCTGCCCCACCAGGACGAGGTCGACGAGGACGAGGTCGACGAGCTCCAGGAGCTGATCGGCGAGCTCGAGGACCGCTGTCCGGGAGCCCGGCGGCGCATCGAGGACACCAGCGTCCTCCGGTTCACGACGAGGCTCTGGCAGCGGCGTGAAGCGCTCGCTATGCCGGTCGAGGAGGTAGCGGAGCGATCCGGCCTCACCCCGGATGAGGTCGACCTGGTCGAGGACAACGCCGTGGATGTGGCCTTCGACGTCCTGGTCCGGTACGCATCCGCGGTGGGGCTCCAGTTCGACCTTCAGACAGCCGCCGGGTGAGCCGCTGGTCGGCCGAACCCAGCGCCGATAGGGGGTGACCCGGGGCCGGGGCGGAGGGGCGACGGGGCTGAGCCAGGGGAGTGCCAGTCCTGCCGGTACTCGTGCCAGTCTTGCCGGGTACTCGTGCCAGTGTCGAGGACAGTCCGCGTGCCAGACGCGGGGGCGCGGTCAGCCGAGAACCGGGCGGCGGCAGGCCAATTCACCGCGGTGTGCCAGGACTCGTGCCAGGACTCGTGCCAGGGCCGAGGCGGAGGATTCCGGAAGGGTGCAGCTCTCCTGGAGTGACCCGGAATGACCGGGAACACGTTCAAGCGGCCAGGGGAATGACGTTGTCGAGGTAGCGAGACTCATGCACTCGCCTGAGCTCCTGAGCCAGGTGGAACGTCCAGTAGCGATCCCAGTCGCCGTTTTTGCCAAGCGACACGCCCGTAGCTTGAGCACGGCTTCAGGCGCCTTGACTCGACCCGACGTCACATGGGCGTCTCCCCCCGCACCGCACACACACCGGTCTACCGGTGTGGATGGGGCTGATACCGTGCGCTGAGCCGCCGGGGGACCACATCTCCGAGAGGGGGGGGTCGACCCCGCCCCGCCTCTGGGCCGGGCCTTGGTGGGCCACCTGTTGCCCCGAGATCTACCGGGCACGAGCCGGTGATCGCGCCCAGGCCCGGGTGGATTGGCCTCGAATTGGCAGGCCCTCGGATCGGCCAGGTTGCGGGAGCCGGTGGCCGACGCCGTCCAGGATCTTGGTCAAGGTGCGTGTGCGTCACGCGGTGGTGGTCGTGGTGGAAGGGTCATCCCTACTCTCATCCCTAGAACTCGGCGGTATTGGGCGGACGGCAGCGGGGAACCGGGCATAAAGTGCCTGGTCAGCGGATGTGTGCGGACAGCAGCGAACACCCGTGCTAGACCACCCAGATCTACGAGGGCACCAACCAGGTGCAGCGGGTGGTGATCGCGAAGAGGCTGCTCGGATAGGGATTTGGCCCTTCGGCGCTCCCGGAGGTCCGCCGGTTGGGCCCCAGCCCAGCCCCGACCCCAGCCCAGCCCCGACCCCAGCCGCCCGAGCACATGGAGGTAGTGACATGGACAAGGATCTCGTCGACCAGGTGGTGGCGGCGGCCGCCGCCGTGGTGGCCGGCGGCGCCATCTCGGCCAACGGCCACGGCAATGTGAGCCTGCGGGCCTCGGGGGCCGAGATGTACTTCTCCTCGGCGCCGTCACTCGAGGGCCTCGGCCCCGAGGGTGTGGCTCGCGTCGGGCTCGACGGCAGCCTGCTCGAGGGTGAGCTGGCTCCGATCCAGGCAGCGGTGGTGGCCATGCACACCGCGATCTACGAGGACCATGCTGACGTGGGCTGCATCGTGCACACCCACTCGCCCTGTGCCACGGCCTACGCGGTGGCCCAGCGGCGGATCGGCTGCTGGATCGAGGCGCTGGCCATGTTCGGGCTGGCCGGCGGGGTCCCGGTCGCCGCTTACGGGCCCCGGGGCTCGGAGCGGGCCGTGGCCAACATCCGCAGTGCGGTCCAGCCGGGGGTTCCCGCCGTGCTCCTCGCCAACCACGGGGTGCTGGTGTTCCACCGCAGCCCGGAGCTGGCCGTGCTCGTCGGGGGGATCGTCGAGGAGGCTGCCCAGGCGGCGATCAACGCGGAGCGCCTGGGCGGCCCGGTCGAGATCCCGTCCGAGATGCGCGCCGCCGCCCTGCAGCGGGCCATGGCCTTCGGCACCGCCGGCACCCTGCCGGCCTGACTCGTCGCCAGCTCCGGCGGCTGCGGACGTCGTCAGGCAGCGTCGTCTGGCACATGGCCGCCGATGTCGTGCCTGCCCCGGTCATGGGGCGACCCCGGGCAGGATGCGCCGGGCCCGACGGGCGCTGGGCCGGCCCGGGCCAAGATGGCCCCATCGGCCCCACGGCCAAGGTGTGGCTCTGGAACGACGGGGAGCCGGACGATCATCTGGGCCCCCCCGCCTGGCTCCTCCTCCACCCGGGCCTGGCCCCCATGGTCGGACACGATGCTCGCCACGATCGCGAGCCCGAGCCCAGCCCCTCCTGTGGTCCGGGCTCGAGCCGGGTCGCCCCGGTAGAACCGCTCGAACACCTTGGTCCGCTCGGTCGCTCCGATGCCCGGCCCATGGTCCGACACCACCAGCTCCACCTGCCTCCCGGCCTGGCGCACAGCCATCTCGATCGGCGAGCCGTCGGGGCTGTACTCGGCCGCGTTCTCGAGGAGGTTGGCGATCAGGCGCACCATGGCGTCCCGGTCGCCTTCCATCCAGGCGTCCTCCGTGTCGAGGGTAAGGGTGTGGCCGGCGCACAGGGCCTCCCAGTGGGCCTGCTCTCCTCTCACCACCTCGCCCAGGTCGAGCGGCTCCCTGGCCATCACGGGGATGGTGGCCTCCCGGCGGGACAGGAGCAGGAGGTCGGCCACGAGGCGCGACATCCGCTCGGCTTGAGCCTGGATGTGGCCGAGTGACTCGGCGAGCTCCTCTGGATCGGACGAGGCTCCGAGGAGGAGGACCTGGGCACCGCCCCGGATGGCCGTGAGCGGGGTCCGCAGCTCATGGGAGGCGTCGGCCAGGAACCGGCGCATGGCCTCCTCCTTGGCCTGGAGCCGGCCGACCAGGTCGTCGCGCTCGGACAGGGTCTCCTGGAGGCGGTCGACCATCCGGTCGAAGGCCATCCCCATCTGGCCCACCTCGTCCCGGCTGCGGGCCAGGCCGGCTCGCTTGTCCAGGTCACCGGCCGCGATCGCATCGGCGGTGCGGGCCACCTTGGCGAGTGGGGCCAGGCCCGAGCGAAGCAGCGGCCAGCTCGAGAGACCAGCCACCAGCAGGGCGGCCAGGCCGGCCGCCACGGTCACCAGCAGGACGATGTCGACGGCGGCGTCGTCGTTCCCGAGGCCCGTGACGAGGAGGGCGGTATCGGTCCCGAGCGGCTGGGCGATCGCCAGCAGGTGATGGCCATCCGCGTCCAGGGTCAGGTACCCACTCTCGGCCCGCGCCAGGGCCGACTGGCCGGCCAGGGCGGCGGGCACGGTGAAGCTCGCCTCGGCGCCCGTCCGAGCCGCGGTGGCACAGGCGAGGACCCCTCCCTCCGGCCCCACCACGGCGCTGGCGATGCCCCTCTGCGCCAGGACCTGGGCCAGGGCGGTGGCCCCTCCGGGGCCCAGTGACCGGCCCTTGCCCGGACCACGGCCCCGGGGGCCGGGGGGCGCCCGGAGCGGTCCGAGCGAAGAGCATGACGAGGACTCGGTGCCGCCCGCAGCCGGCGCGCCCGGCGGTGAGGCAGGGGTGGCGGCGGCCAGGAGGCTCAGCTCGGTGCGAAGCCCCTGGGCGCTGCGCCGGTAGAGGACCTCCCGCAGCACCACGACCTCGGCGACCCCCACCGCGGCTATGAGGACGGCCAGCACGACGAGGAGGCCGAGGAGGAGGCGGCGCCTCACCGTCATGGCCTGTCCCAGGCGGAGACGGCGTTCGTGGCCAGAGGACTTGTGGGCCACCGGTGGCCATTTCCATCTCCTGCCCATGGCTCAGGCCACCAGGCGGTAGCCGAGCCCCCGCACGGTCTGGATGAACCTGCGCTCGGGGTCCAGCTTGTTGCGCAGGTAGCGCACGTAGACGTCCACGATGTTGGGGTCCCCGTAGAAGGTGTGGCCCCAGACCTGGGCCAGGATGACGTCCCTCGTCAGCACCTGGCGGGGGTGGCGCAGGAACAGCTTGAACAGGTCGTACTCCCGCCGGAGAGCTCGACCGCCGCCCCGTCCCTGGTCACGACGGCGGCCTGGTCGTCCAGGACGAAGGGGCCGGCCGAGAGCAGCGATGCCTGGGCCGGGAGCCTCCGGCGCAGCAGCGCCCTCACCCGGGCGAGCAGCTCCTCGAAGTCGAACGGCTTGACGAGGTAGTCGTCGGCGCCTGCCTCGAGGCCGGCCACTCGCTGGGGCACCTCGTCAGCGGCCGTGAGCATCAGGATCAGCAGCTCCGGGGCCCCCCGCAGGCGCCGGCAGACGTCCACCCCGTCGATGCCCGGCAGTATGACGTCGAGGACGACCAGGTCGAAGTGGTCCCGGTCGACCCAGCCGAGCGCCTCCCTGCCGTCTCTCGCCACGGTCACCTCGTATCCGGCTCTGGTCAGTCCCATGCGTAGGAAGCTGGTGATGGAGGCCTCGTCGTCCACCACCAGGATCCGAGGAGGCGGGCCGGGCCGGCGCAGGCCTGGTAGGCCCGAGGCGACGCGCTCGGAGGTGGGGAGGTCGCGCCGGGGCTTCACCCGTCAGCCCCCACCTGGGCCGGGTGGCTGCGACGGTGCAGGTGCCGCTCGTGGGCTCCTGCCCGGGTTGCCTCGGCCGCCAGGCCCGCCTCGGCCGCCAGGCCCGCCTCGGCCGCCGGGGCCGCCCGGGCCGCCTCCCGGGACCGGGGCAGCGGTGGTCGTGGTCGGAGCGGTGGTCGTTGTCGTAGACGTCGTCGTTGTCGTGCTGGGCGCAGTGGCGGAAGTCGGGGCCCTCCTCTGGAACGCCGGCCTGTGGTGGGTGGCGGTCCCTTGGCGGCCGAGGGCGACGGCCGCGCCGGCGCCGGCGGAGATCATAACGACAGCGAGTGCGCCGGCCCTCAGTGCCCACGAGCGCCGGTGCCGCCGGCGGACCGGTCTCGTGGCCGGACGGCGGCTCGCCCGCCCCGCTCGACGGGCCCGTCATGGTCCCCTCCTCGACGACCGGGATCTCGGTCGTGGGTGCCGAGACGTCCACCGAGGCCCTCACCAGAGGGATGGGGGTGGTCGGGTCCTCCGCTCGGTGGACCTCGAGGCTGATCTGCACGGCCAGCTGGCGGAGGAGCCGGGCCAGGTCCGGCGTGTCGAAGGAGCGGCCTGGAGGCAGGTCGGCCACCTCTTGGAGGAGCTCGTGGAGGATCTGACGAGCGTCCCCGTCACCGCCGCCCCCGCCATCCAGGCCCATGAGGAGGGCCCGTGCCAGGGCAGCCAGGTCGCCGCGCTGGTCACGGCCCAGACCGAGGCCCAGGTTGGCGAGCTTGGCCCCGCCGTCTGGCAAGAGGACGATCGCAGCAGGATCGATGCCGCCGTGGACGACCCCGGCTCGGTGCGCGACGGCAAGCGCATCGGCCAGGTCGGCCCCGACCCTGGCGGCGCGCTCCACCGACAACGTCCCGCCAGCAGCCAGGGCCTGGGCCAGCGTCTGGCCCGATGCCCGCTCGCACACGGCGAAGGGCCGCCCGTCGTGCTCCCCCAGGTCATAGACGCTGACCAGGGCCGGGTGGTGTTGGACCGATGCGGCCGCCTGGAGGCCGGCCAGGAAGCGGGCCCTTCGGAGCGGATCGTCCACCCGGCCAGGGGTTAGGAGCTTGATCTCGACCAGGCGGTCGAGCACGGTGTCCTCGGCCACCACCACCTCGCTCCAGTCGTCCCCGGCGAGCTCCCACAGGACGAGGTACCGGCCGGCCACCAGCTCGGGCGAGGGGATGGGGCCCATCATGGGCCGTCACCCGCCTCGAGGCGGGTCCGG